>CAXMTO010000410.1:0-8968 GCA_964196355.1 uncultured Myxococcota bacterium | reverse complement strand
CATAAGAACACTTACCATTTTCATAATTTTCTCCTTCTAATCAGTGCATTTTCATGCAATTTCCAGGTTACGGCACCATCGATGCCACAGTAATAATTCCCAATAATGAACAAGGCGAAAAACCGGTTATTACGCTCTTTTGGGGAATTGACGATACATTACATCGCCGCACTTACAATTTTATGACAACCGGGAAATTTGATTCATTTTTTTCCTGGAGAAAATAAAAAGGGGTGTTGAGATTACTATCCCAACACCCCCTCTGCTACAGGCTTGTATTACACAACAACCTGAAACTACTTTACATGATGGGTTTCATTGCGCTCATAAACGAACGAAGTTCTTCACCTATCACCTCAACTGAGGTATAGCGAATCGACTCATTCACCTGAATAATATCTATATTGTCGACGCCATTATCTTTAAGATCAAGCCCCTTACCTATAGCATCGGTATCTATAGTTTTCATAAAATCCTGGAGCAGTGGAATAGCGACATTTGCAAAAAGATAGTTGCCATACTCTGCGGTATCCGAAATAACTACATTCATCTCGTATAATCTTTTCCTGGCAACGAGGTTGGCTATGAGCGGAACCTCATGCAGAGATTCATAGTATGCCGACTCTTCCTTAATGCCTGCGGAGACCATAGTATCAAAGGCCAGTTCCACACCCGCTTTGACCATAGCCACCATGAGGATGCCATTATCATAATACTCCTGCTCAGCAATCTCATCAGTGGTTGATTCGGCCTGCTCAAAACCGGTCGCTCCTGTTTCTTTACGCCATTTTAAGAGATCGGCATCGCCATTTGCCCAGTCTTCCATCATGGTTTCGGAAAACTCCCCGGACATGATACGATCCATATGCTCCTCGAAAAGAGTTTGAAAAATATCCTTCAGCTCCTCAGACAGAATAGCTGCCTTAATTTTTGCCGGATTGGATAATCTGTCCATCATGGCAGTAATTCCGCCATGCTTTAACGACTCGGTGATAACCTCCCAGCCATTTTGTACCAATTTGGCCGCATACCCTGAATCAATACCCTTTTCAATCATCTTATCGAAACAGAGCAGGGAACCGACCTGCAGCATCCCGCAGAGAATGGTCTGCTCACCCATGAGATCTGACTTAACTTCGGCAATGAATGATGATTCCAACACACCGGCCTTATCACCGCCAGTGCCACAGCAATAGGCCTTCGCGATCTCCCAGCCCACTCCATCAGGATCGTTTTCCCCATGAACGGCGATCAGAGTGGGTACTCCGAATCCGCGTTTATACTCCTCCCTCACCCCTGTACCCGGCGACTTAGGTGCAACCATTATTACCGTAAGGTCATCACGAATCTGCATACCCTCTTCAACAATATTGAAACCGTGGGAATAGGAGAGACATGCGCCTTTTTTCGTCAGAGGCATTACAGTGGAAACAACATTGGTATGCTGCTTGTCCGGAGTGAGGTTGATCACCAGGTCGGCTTCCGGAAGGAGCTCTTCATAGGTGGAAACAACAAAGTCATTTTCGGAGGCGTTTTTCCAGGACTGTCGTTTTTCAGAAATAGCTGACTCTCGCAGTGCATATGAGACATCCAGACCACTGTCTCTTAGATTGAGTCCCTGATTCAGTCCCTGGGCACCGCACCCTACAATAACGATCTTTTTGCCCTTTAAGGCCTCAACTCCGTCGAATTCGGAATTGTCCATCAATCGACATTTGGAAAGCTCTTCAACCTGTCGGCGCAGCGACAGGGTATTAAAATAATTGGTACTCATTTTTATCTCCTTGTTCTCGGGTTATTTGCAACGCTTCAGGTATTCAGGAGTCTGATGCCAAATTTGGTTATTCTGAACACTTGAGCCATCGCGATTATTTTTCGTATCTGTATTACAGAGAATTGCCAGTACTTGGATATATTGGGAAACTCTTGTTGCGTCAAGTCATTTGTTCGTGATACTGTGTTGAACCTTCTGCTGCAGTCCCTCCTCAAACAGAGCAAGAACCACCAACCAGAACATATCCAGAGAATCCCATGAAAACAATCCTCATAACCAATGATGACGGTATACACAGCCCGGGACTTGATGCCTTAAAAGAGGCGGTATCGGAACTCGGCACAACTGTGGTTATTGCCCCTGATCGTGATAATTCTGCTGTTTCCCATTCCCTGACCATGAACCGTCCGATCAGAGTAATCAGGCTGACAGAAAATTATTATACAGTGGACGGTACACCGACAGACTGTGTGGCCGTCGGCCTGAAAAAAATACTCCCTCATCCGCCTGATCTGCTGGTTTCAGGAATAAACACAGGTGCTAATCTGGGTGATGACATCTCCTACTCCGGAACAGTTTCAGCCGCCATTGAAGGAACCATATACTCCGTCCCCTCAATGGCTGTCTCTATCACAGGAGAGCCACCATATGATTTCCGTTCGGCCATAAAAATTGCCAGGTACATGGCCGAAAAGATCATGCAGAATTCCCTGCCAGAAAACACTCTGCTTAACATAAATGTGCCAAACGGCAGCAGCTGCAGGAGAATCAAAGTGACCCGGCAGGGCCGGAGGCTCTGGAAAGATGCCATCAGGGAAACCCTTGACCCTGGAGGAAATAAGCATTACTGGATTGGTGGTGGAACACCGGTTCCGGATCTCGAAAAAGATACTGATGTTTACGCAATAGCAAATGGCCATGTTTCAATCACCCCTATCCAGCTTGATCTCACCAACCATGCCGGAATAGGCTATCTGAGGGAAAAATGGCTCCTCGAAGACAATACTATCTGAAAAAGAATCAATTATGACTACAGGAGAGAGGCAGAGGAAAACCATCTTAGCTGTTAATGTGGGACTTATTGCCAACACAATTCTTGCGTTCCTGAAAACCGGTGTCGGCATTATGGGCCACAGCCCGGCTCTGCTTGCTGACGGCATCAACTCGACCTCTGATGTTGCCTATGGTATTGTTGTCCGTATTTTTATGCGCCTTTCTGGAAAGCCAGCCGATGAGGAACACCCCTACGGCCATGATCGTCTTGAATCCATCGCCGCAGTAGTAGTGGGGGCCTTTGTCATCACCACTGCCATCTCTATTTTCTGGGCATCAATCAACAAAGTGTATGAACTGTCCAGCAGAACAGACGACGCCTTGGGGGCAACTGAGCTGACACTGTGGATTGCTCTTTTTACTGTATTGTTAAAGATATGGCTCAGCTTCTGGACATACCGGATCAGTAAACAGACTTCCAGCAATGTCATCCAGGCTCTTGCTGCGGACCACCGCAACGATATCTTCTCAGCTCTTGCGGCAAGTGTTGGTATCATCTTTAGTCGTGTCGGTTTTCTCTGGGTTGATCCTCTGGCCGGCGGCCTTGTTTCACTTATTATCCTCCATACGGGCGTCGAAATAATCCGCGAGTCTGCTGCAGATTTGATGAACACCCTCCCGGGAAAAGAACTCTGTAAAGAGATCACCGAAAAACTGGCGAAAATTGAAGAACTTCTTGATATCGAAGACATACATGGCCATAGATTCGGTCAGCATATGGTTGTCAATATAACTGTTGGACTGTCCCCCGACCTGACAGTCGCAGAGGGTGACCAAATCGCCACCCTGGTGGAAAAGACACTCCTGGAAGAGATCGAATCCATGCGGAGGGTCTTTGTGCACTACCATCCGGTGGACATGGCCAAAAGAAAATCAAAGTAACCGGAACAACATAGTCGTGTTATTCTCTGATCTCTTTTTAAGGCACCTTCTCATAGGCCCGGCCAGTTACATTTTTACCGAGAGATTCATATGTTTCGAAAAAAGACAGCCCCTACGGAAAACATCCTGATCCTTGGCCTTGGCGGGGTCGGTTTTTATCTGGCCAAACGTCTGATTCATGAAGAATATGCCATCACGATTATAGAACCGAACGCAAAAATTGTGGCTCATGCCGATGGGCAGATCGATGCAAGGTTGATAAAAGGCAGTGCCATGGATGTTGAGTGCTGGAAAGAGGCAAGTGCCCATAAAATGGATTATCTCATCGCTGTCACAGATAATGACGCGGTGAATATGATGGCCTCGATGATCGGCGACAGTTTTGGTATAAAACGTAAAATTGCCAGAGTTCGTTCACTGGATTTTGGCAACAGCGACTCAATACTCACTGCAGAGGATCTGAAAATCGACCTGCTCATCCATCCGGAAGAACTCGTTGCTCAGGAAATAGCACGTCTCATTAAGATTAATGCTTCGAATGAAATTATTGAAATTGCCCAGGGAGAAATCCAGCTGCTTGCAACCGGAGTGGATGAAACTTCACCTCTGGCAAACAAAAAACTCAAAGATATTGCCAGAATATACAAAAGTTTCCCTTTCAGGGTGGTGACGATAGCCAGAGGAATCACGACAATCATTCCGGGTGGAGATGAGCTCATTCTCCCCCATGACCATATCTTTATTATGGCCACTCAGAAAAACCTCTCCAACCTTATGGAACTGGCGGACGTAGATAAACAACAACAGCAAAAGGTTATGCTGCTTGGCGGTGGTCTGGTCGGCTCCCGTGTGGCGGAGCTGCTGGAAAAATCAGTTTCCGTAAAGCTTCTCGAAAAAGATGAACAGCGCGCGCTGGAACTCTCCTCCGCCCTGGCTCACACAGACGTAATGCACGGTGATGGATCCGACAGAGATGTACTCACAATGGCCGGTCTGCAAAATACTGACACTTTTGTTACAACAACGGGAGAAAATGAAACAAATATCATGACCTGTCTGCTTGCCAAGCACCTGGTTCAAGAGGAGCAGAGCAATGGCAAAAAGAAGGCGTGTAAAACCATTGCCCTGGTGAACAAGGAAGATTACCTGGTCCTGGCTGCAACTGTAGGTTCAGATATTGCCTTAAACAAAAAGGTGATGGCGGGTAATGAAATACTCAAATTTATCCGACGTAGTGAAATAGTTTCTGTCGCTCATCTCCACGGTTTTGATACGGAAGTTGTTGAACTCATTGCTGCACCCAAGTCCCCTATTACCCAAAAAAGCCTGTCAAAACTGGATGTTTTTTTCCAGGACAAACTTATCATCGGTGCTGTTTTTAGGGACCAGAGCTGGGAAGTTGCAGTAGGGGATACGCATATTCAGGCGGGCGAATCGGTCATTGTCATCTGCATATCAAAGCATCTCAAAGATGTACGAAAACTTTTTATAGGTTGATTAGGCCGTCAGCTACAAGGTTACAGCTGATCGCTTGCCAGTTCAGCCAGCTCTGAGCGCTCCCCTTTTTGCAGATCTATATGAGCGTAAAGTTTCTGGCCCTGCATCCTGTCGATCAGAGTACTGAGCCCATTGGAGTTGCTGTCCAGGTATGGGTGATCTATCTGATGGATATCACCTGTAAAGACTATCTTTGTTCCCTCTCCAGCCCTGGTAATGATAGTCTTGACTTCATGGGGTGTGAGGTTTTGCGCCTCGTCAACGATCATATATTTTTTCACCAGGCTGCGTCCCCGGATATATGCCAGGGGTTCAATCACAAGTTTTTCGTCATCCACCATTCGCTGCAGCTGTCCGAACATATCACTCTTTTCGGAAAACTGCCCTCGAATCACACCCAGGTTATCAAACAGCGGCTGCATATATGGTCCTATTTTTGACTGAATATCTCCCGGAAGAAAACCTATATCCTTATTTGACAGAGGTACAACAGGACGAGTCAACAATATTTGACGATATTTTTTTCTGGATTCAAGTGCGGCTGCAAGAGCCAGCAGAGTTTTGCCTGTTCCCGCTTTCCCCGTTACTGTAACAAGGGGCAGAGTATTATCCAGCATCGCGTGTACCGCAAAGGATTGTTCTGCATTGCGCGGAAGTACGCCATACGCGCTCTTTTTGAAGATAAGCTGAACAGCATCCATATCACTTTTATATATGGCCAGGGCAGACTTCTGTCCATTTTTAACGATGATGAACTCATTGGCAAGAAACCGTTTTTCGCAGGGAAAATCTTCTTTTTTTATCTCACTTGCAGGTCCATACAGTTGTTCTATAACCTCGAAGGGAACATCCACCTCCTGCCGGCACCCGGAATAGAGCTTACCCTTTTCACTCACATGATCGGTGGTATAATCTTCCGCCTTCAAACCAACAGACCTGGCCTTCATGCGAAGATTAACATCCTTGCTGACAAGAACGACTGCCTTATCTTTGCTTTCTTTCGATATATGGTAACCAATGTTGAGAATACGGTGATCATTTTTCTCCTTATTGGGAAAAGAGGAGAGGAGATCTTTATGCATTTCCTTTTCAAGCCGTATGACTACTTTCCCATTCTCAGGACCAATCTGCATACCTCCGTCAAAGAGTTTGTCAGAACTCAGCGCATCGAGAGCGCGGACGAATTGCCTGGCGTGGTAATTGATTATCTGATGGCCTTTCTTAAAACTATCAAGTTCCTCCAGAACAGTAATGGGAACAATGATGTCATGTTCTTCGAAATGATAAAGACAGGAGCTGTCATGAAGTATTACGTTTGTATCGATGATAAAAATTTTCTTTTTCTGCACTAGAAAACTCCGAAAAATTCATTATAAAGCCAGGCTATTTTCTCCAGAAAGCCGGATAAAAAATAACGAGCGCTGAAAACATCTCAAGCCTTCCAACCAGCATATTCCAGGAAAGAAACCATTTCCCCGTGTCTGAAAAAAAGGCATAATTCTCACTCGGACCAATCTCACCAAAGCCGGGTCCGATATTCATAAGTGTTGCAACTATTGAACTGACTGCAGTGATATAATCGATATCCTCTACCAATACCATAAAACAGCCGCCGAACAGAATAAGAAAGATATTGATGATAAAATAACAGACTGCAAGATCAATAATGGTGGCTTCAACTGGACGCCCATTGAGACGGACCGTACTCACCGACATGGGCTGGAGGAAGATTCGTTTAACAGTAGCGTACATATGTTTTATGATAACAACATAATGCACCACCTTTATGCCACTTGTTGTAGAGCCGGCACATGCCCCGATAAGGCAGACCATCATGAGAAACATCTGTGCCGATTGAGGCCACAACTCATAGTCGGTTGTGGCAAATCCTGTGGTTGTAAGGATGGATACCACCTGAAATGTCCCGTAGCGAAAGGATTCCAGCAAACCGCCATGGGTTGAGTTTGTCCAGAGAATGAGGCTTACTGTTCCGCAAAAAAAGACGAGAAAACCCAGATACCAGCGAAACTCAGTGTTCTCCCTGACATGCTGCCAATCCCCTTTTATCATCATGTAGAAGAGGACAAAGGTGACACCGCCCAAAATCATGAAGATTATGGTAACCCAGTCAAAATAGGCGCTGTTGTAGTAGCCGAGACTCATGTTTTTAGTGGAATACCCGGAGGTGGAAACAGTACCGAAAGCATGACAGAGTGAGTCAAAAAGTGACATATCTCCCAGATAGAGCAGACCTGTCTGGAAAACATTAAGAGCCAGATAAATCCCCCAGAGCCAGATCATAGTGTCTTTATTCCGGGCCATAAATTTATCCTTTGTAATGACCTGCCCTGGACTCGACTCAGCTCGGAAAATCCTTACCCCTCCCATGCCATGGGGCAGGAAAATGAGGGTAAGTGTTAAAAACCCCATCCCGCCAAGCAGGTGTGTCTGACTTCTCCAAAAGAGCAGCCCATGGGGCACTGCCTCAATGTCCGTAAGAATTGTAGCACCGGTTGTGGTATAGCCGGACATCATCTCAAAAAAAGCATCTGTAAAAGAGGGTATAGTGCCGTAGATTATAAAGGGAAGTGTGGAAAATGCGGAAATTACAATCCAGCCAAAGGTCGCTATAAAGAGACCGTCTTTTATGTTCAGCCGGTCGTTGTTACGGAACACCTGTTTAAGAGGCAAACCGATGGCTACGATAACGGCCGCTGATATACCGATTGCGCTCAGATCGTCCTCACCGTATAAAGCCGAACAGATAACGGGCAAAATCATAGAACTGCCGGTCACTATCAGGAGGGAACCCAGCACATTTGCAATGGAGGAAAAATTCATTAGCGAAACAGGGTGCCTAATCCGACGGAGTTGAGAGAATAATATCCTGCTGCATCAGCTCTATCACCTTGACCGGATCGTCAGCCTTTGTTATCGGCCGGCCAACAACTACATGGTTTGCTCCGTTCCTCATTGCCATTCCTGCAGTGACAATACGTGTCTGGTCGTCTCCAGAATCGGCAATATTTAGTCCCGGACGAATACCCGGAGTCACGATAAAAAGTTTATCTCCAAGTTCATTTCTCATTTTTCCAGCCTCAAGACCGGAGGAAACCACCCCGTCACAGCCAAGCTCCAGCGCTCTTTTTGCCCGGAAAAAAACCAGCTCTTCAACAGACTGGGTCATGCCCATTGCCCGCATATCCTCTTCACCAAAACTGGTCAATACCGTTACAGCAAGGAGTTTCATATTGCCGCGGGCTGCTACCGCCGCGCGTATAATCGGATCATTTCCATGGATAGTGGCAAAAGCCACCCCCCTGTTATTCACCTGCTCTACTGCCAGTTTGACAGTCTCTGGAATATCAAAAAATTTGAGATCAAGCATCACCTTATGACCGCGATCCACAAGCCAGTCGACGGTTTCAAACCAACTGCCCATAAAAAGCTGCAGCCCTACCTTATAAAAGCTCACATGGGACTCACATTTTTTTACTATCTCTTTTGCCTGTGCTGGACTTTCTACATCAAGAGCTACAATGATTCTTTCATTTAGAGGTATGTTACCGTCACTCATATCCATGATTTTTATTCTATTCCCTTTAATGTGTGTTTTTCGCCTCTGCCATTTAGTACCTTACTCCAGAAAACAATACCTGTTTTTTTACCGTTTACCGGTGTTGTCTCAAGATAAAACCTTACATGCTCTTCTCGCCTTCTGCAAGTTCGACAAGAATCTGTTCGCACCGCCTGGCTATCGAA
>CAXMTO010000409.1:0-8354 GCA_964196355.1 uncultured Myxococcota bacterium | reverse complement strand
ACCCCAGTGAACTATAGTAGTCTATGTTTTCTGGGGTAGGGACGCGGAAGATGTGATCATATCTGCTGGCCTTTGGTGAACATTGTGTAAAATTTCTCGTCAAATCGAACGGGTGGCAAGCTGTTACAATGAAAACACTTTCAGAAAATTGACACAATGTTCATGAGAAATGCGGGCTTCAGCCGCGTGGCTCTGCTTCTGCCACCTGTAAAGCGTCTCCCTGCGCAAAATTGCTGCCCTGCTCGCTATTAGTACCTTACTCCTGAAACCCTGTCATAAAAAACAAGAAACTGAGGAATGTAGATTGAAATTATGTGGTTACATATATCACCAAGGTACTTATACCCCTCAATCGGGTACCGAAAAAAGTGCAGAATATTTTACCGTTTACCGGTGTTAGTTGTGTGAAATAAGGAAATGGGATAGGATGACGCTGGTTTAGCCCGGATTTTCTCATGAACTCAGGGCCAGTATTGGTAGCAGCGGGCTCGGAGATTTTTCTGAACCTCCCTTAAAGAGTGATTACTTCTTACCATGTCCTTTATCCCTATTGTTGGAAAATCAATAAAGAAGCAGCTTGAAGATCGTGAGGAAAAATTTCTCTCGCCATTTGCCGCACTGAACAAAAACTCTCTTGGACGGCAGGTTCCAGAAGAAGGGGATATACCTGATATACGTCTGCTGTTTCAAAGAGACCGGGACCGTATAACCCACTCAAAAACGTTCAGGCGACTCAAGCACAAAACGCAGGTTTTTCTTGCTCCCACAGGGGATCATTACCGCACACGATTGACTCATGTCCTGGAGGTGTCTCAGATTGCCAGGACTATAGCTTCAGCTCTCTGCCTCAATGAGACACTCACGGAAGCTGTTGCTCTGGGACATGATCTTGGACATACTCCATTTGGCCATGCCGGTGAAGCAACGTTGAATGAACTTCATCCAGGTGGATTTCATCACTATCTGCACAGTCTACGGGTGGTGGACTTTTTGGAAAACAACGGCAAAGGATTGAACCTCACCTTTGAAGTGCGAAATGGTATCGTCATGCACTCAAAGGGAAGGGGCGATATTCTGCCGAAAGATAAATCAAAGATCGCAGCTACTTTAGAGGGGCAGATTGTTCGGCTGGCCGATATAATAGCCTATGTCAATCACGATTTGGATGATGCTGTAAGGGCAGGTATCCTGAAAGAAAGGGACGTCCCTGAGAGGATAAAAAAAATTATAGGTGAACGTCACTCAAAGCGAATCGAAGCAATGGTTCGGGATCTGATTGTTGAGACGTTGACCGCAGATGATGGTGATCTGAGTATCAGTGAAACCATGCTTGACGCGATCACCGACCTGCGTACTTTCCTCCATGATAACGTTTACACCTACAATAAGGTGCACGCAGAGTTTGAAAAGGCACAGCGAATTATCCGGGATCTCTACACCTACTTCATGGAGAATGGTCTTGTAGGGTTGAGGGGAGAAAAGAGAGAGGGAGAGAGTAGAGACGAATGGGCAGACGAAAAGGTGGCTCATCGTAAAGTGTGTGATTATATAGCTGGTATGACGGACAGGTATGCCCTTGCAATTTACGAGCGGATCTTTTTACCGGAATCCTGGAAAGTCAGATAGTGTCTGTCTTACTTGCGGTAGCCTGGTTTTCATGACAATAAAAAATAATTAACCCGAGGAGCGGAATAAGTATCTTCACGAAATTTTTTCTTAAGAACCAAGAGAGATTTTTCAGGTACTAAAAAGAAATTAACATATGGCTAGAGAAGACGATAATTTATTGAGTAAAGGGTATGAATTTGCCGAAGTAGAAGAGAAATGGCTCCGCCACTGGCAAAATGAGAGTTGTTTCTCAGCCACTATGGAAGAGGGAAAACCTTCCTTTTCAATAGTTATACCTCCCCCGAATGTCACCGGAGTTCTCCATGTCGGTCACGCTTTAAACAATACTCTGCAGGATATTCTGACACGCTATCATCGTATGTGTGGCGATAACACCCTTTGGGTGCCGGGCACTGATCATGCAGGAATCGCAACCCAGAATGTTGTAGAACGTCACCTGGCAACGGAGGGGAAGAGCCGTCATGATCTTGGCCGTGATCAGTTTATTGAAAAGGTATGGGAATGGCGCCGGGAGAAGGGTGGGGCCATCATTAACCAGTTGCAAAAGCTAGGTTCCTCCTGTGATTGGGAGCGGGAACGATTTACAATGGATGAGGGGCTTTCGAAGGCGGTTCGCGAAGTCTTTGTCCGGTTGTTCAAAGAGGGGCTGATTTATAAAGGCGATTATATCGTTAACTGGTGTCCCCGCTGCCATACTGCATTGGCTGATGATGAAGTTGATCATGAAGACACTAAAGGGAAACTCTATCACCTTCGTTATCCATTTGCTGACGGATCGGGCCATGTCGTTGTGGCTACCACCAGACCTGAAACCATGCTTGGCGATACCGGGGTAGCTGTACATCCGGATGATGAGAGATACAGCCATCTTGGTGATGTAGGTATTGAACTGCCGTTGACCGGCAGAGTTGTCCCCGTAGTTTTCGATCATCATGTGCAGATGGAGTTTGGAACTGGCGCTTTGAAAGTAACGCCGTCCCATGATCGTGACGATTATGAAATCGGTTTGCGGCACTCCCTTCAGTTGTTGAAGGTAATCGATGATAAAGGGGTTATGAACCAGGCCGCCGGAGAGTACAAAGGGCTTGATCGTTTCGAATGCCGTAAAAAAATTGTCTCTGACCTTGAAAGGCTGGGGTTCCTGGAGAAAATTGAAGACTACGACCATGCTGTAGGACACTGTTATCGCTGTCAGACAGTAATTGAACCAACCACCTCCCTGCAATGGTTCGTATCGGTCAAACCTTTGGCCGATAAGGCGGTGAAGGCCGTTCGAGGGGGACAGATAAACATATATCCGAAGACCTGGTATAATACGTTCTACAGCTGGATGGACAATATTCGGGACTGGTGTATCTCCAGGCAGATCTGGTGGGGGCATAGGATTCCGGCCTGGACGTGTGCTGAATGTAAAGAGCTGATAGTCGAGTCTGTGGATCCCACTTCCTGCCCCAAATGCTCCGGTACAAACCTTGTACAGGAAACAGATGTTCTTGATACCTGGTTTTCTTCAGCACTCTGGCCTTTTTCAACCATGGGTTGGCCTGAGAAAACAAAGGAACTGGAGACCTTCTATCCAACTTCCGTTCTCATCACCAGCTTTGACATTCTCTTCTTCTGGGTTGCCAGGATGATGATGATGGGAATCCATTTTATGGACGAGGTCCCCTTTAAGGATGTTTATCTGCATGCTCTGGTAAGGGACAAACATGGTAAGAAGATGTCAAAATCCACAGGTAATGTGATCGATCCTCTGGTGGTAATGGCCGAGTATGGCACAGATGCAATGCGTTTTACCCTGACGGCATTTGCAGCCCAGGGGCGGGAGATTAAGCTGGATGAAGACCGAATAGAGGGTTATCGCTACTTTATAAACAAGATCTGGAATGCGGCTCGTTTTGCTTTGATGCATGTGAGTGACTGCGACGATTCGGTGAAAAAAGTTGTTGAACAGCCTGAAAATCTCCCCCTGGCCCATCAGTGGATACTCAGCAGGACTGCGGACACAATTGACCAGGTGCGCACGGGGCTTGATGAGTACCGATTTAACGATGTGGCATCGGCAAACTACCAGTTTATCTGGCATGAGTTTTGTGACTGGTACCTTGAATGGATTAAAGCTGATCTGTTCAGTAGCGATGATGCAGCAAAAGAGCAGGCACGTGGTGTACTTCTGGTGGTCCTGGAGACATTCCTGGGGCTCATTCACCCGATAACGCCATTTGTAACTGAAGAGATATGGTCAGTTCTGCCCGGAGAACGTTCTTCTCTTGCGACCAGCCCCTTTCCCACTCGGCGCGAAGAGTGGAAAAATGAGCAGGCGGTTGAACAGATGGAATTACTGATGGGAGTGATCAGTGGAATCAGGAATATTCGCTCTGAGGCAGAAGTGCATCCATCAAATAAAATCGAAGCCTTTGTTGTCTGTCCCGATAAGCAGAAAGCAGGTCTCATTTTGTCCTACGAAGCAGCTATCAGCGATATGACAAGGCTGAGTGGGTTGACTGTGCTTGGGGAGGCCGATAAATCGGCAGATGCCGCCACATATATCTATAATGATATAGAAATCTATGTACCACTCAAAGGGCTTGTTGATATTGAGAGCGAACTTGAAAAACTGGGCAGGGAGCGTAAAAAAGTTGAAATCAAACTGGCG
Organism: uncultured Myxococcota bacterium; assembly: GCA_964196355.1. Taxonomy (GTDB): domain Bacteria; phylum Desulfobacterota; class Desulfobulbia; order Desulfobulbales; family Desulfocapsaceae; genus Desulfomarina. The sequence continues at coordinate 4,069 of CAXMTO010000409.1, read as the reverse complement.
CAGGTAAATGGTAAACTGAAGAATGAAAAATTCCTGGCCAATGCTCCAGAGCAGGTGGTTGCAAAAGAGCAGGAGAAAAAGGGTGCTCTTGACACTAAAATTGGAAAAATAACTGAAGCCGAAGAACGGCTCAAGTCGATTGCTTAGGGACCACCATGGATAAGAATCTCCTGCATAAAATGATTCGCTCATTTCTTGAAGAAGATATCGGGCGTGGTGATCTCACCAGTGAATCGATTTTTTTTGAAAATGAAAAGGGGAGCGCCAGGCTGGTGGCAAGAGAACCGTTTGTTATTGCTGGCGTGGAAGCTGTTGCAGCTGAGGTTTTTAAGGTGCAGAATTCCACGATTGCCGCAATTGATGCGGTTGCCGATGGCACACATGTAGCCACCGAGGCTGTCCTGCTCACGGTCAGTGGCCCTGTCATTGATCTGCTGAAAGCTGAAAGAGTAGCCCTTAATCTGCTCCAGCGGTTGTCCGGCATTGCAACACTTACAGCCAGGTTTGTTGATAAGGTTAAGACCTATCCGGCCCGGATTACCGATACCCGTAAAACAACTCCGGGGCTGAGGGTTCTGGAAAAATACGCGGTTCGAGCCGGGGGCGGTGCAAACCATCGCTTCAATCTTACAGACGGTGTATTGATCAAGGATAATCATATAGCAGCGTGTGGATCGATTAAAGAGGCCGTGGAAAGGACGAAAAGAAATGTTCCGCACACAATTCGGATTGAAGTGGAAACCGACACCCTGGAGCAGGTTGAAGAGTGTATCGAGTGTGGAGTTGATATTGTTATGCTTGATAATATGTCACCTGAAATGATGGGCCGGGCAGTACGAATGATCGACGGTCGGGCGATGGTTGAGGCTTCAGGTGGTGTCAATCTTGGTTCTGTCGAATCGATTGCTATGAGTGGAGTTGATCTTATTTCAATTGGTGCTCTGACGCATTCGGCTCCTTCGTGTGACATCGGTATGGATTGGTCTTTTTAGTGCTGAAAAAATAATTTCCTGTGTAGTTCTGGGTCTTACGGAAGATACTGAGTGGAGCGGTTTTACCGGGATGCATAGAGCATAACTCCGATGATTTGGAGTGGAAATCTCTGTTTATGCGCTATGTTAAATGGAAACAGGCTCGATTAATCTTGATTTTACAGGAATGCATGTGCAATAATAACAAACGACTAACAATCTTATGTTGTTCTTTCCTCTGTGGAAGGATCAGGGGTTTGCTTGAGAATAGCTTTCTGGCAGCAACTCGCAGGAAATTGTTTTTAAGCCGCTAATCGATGTAACAGCTATTGAATGAGGTACTAAGTAATGCGGTGTCCAAAATGTGGCTATATTTCATTTGACCATCTGGAAAAGTGTCTGAAATGCAAAAAGGATATAAGTGCGGTGTCGGATACCTTGCAGGGTGGGGTGCTGCATGTTGCATCGCCCGTTTTTTTAAATTTGCAATCACAAGAGGATCAGTCGGATGAGTCTGATCTTGTGGCTGAAGGCGAGGGAGTCGAGGTCGAGGATGCGGTTGCAGACTTTGATATAATTGTCGAGGAAGACTCCGCAGAGGGGCGTGAAGAAGAGGTGACCCTCGAGGTGGATCAAAATGAAGAAGAAAGTTTCATTGACTTTGAGATTTCTTCTGATGAAGAAGAGGAGTCAGAAATCGCAATTGATTCAGCCCTTTTTGACGATGATACCGAGATTGAAGAACAGCTGCTTGACAATCAACTCGACAGCCTCTCAGAGGAAGACACAGATGATTTTGAAATAGATATGCCGGAGGAGCTTTTGGATATGTCCGATCTTGCTGCTCCAGCCCTTTCTGAGGACGTTAAGTCTCCTGATCTGGATTCTCAGGATGAGCTAAACTCCCTTGATATCGATCTGAATAGTTTCGATTTCGATTTAGACTCCGATCTTTCTGCAGGCGATGGACCACTCGAATCGTCAGGTGGAGAGGAGGATGAAATATCTCTGAGTGATATCGATTTTTCTGATACTATAAGTGGGCCAACAAAAGAAGGAAGGAAACAATCGGGAGCGATGGATATGGATGAGGATTTTGATTTTGATCTTGATCTGGATGGGCTGTCCATTCGCGATGACGAATGAAACCAAAAAGGTTTCCTGTAGAAAGAAAAGCTATTGACACTATCAGTGAAGTCGAGTAAAAAAACGTCTTCATATGTGGTGCCGGGATAGCTCAGTCGGTAGAGCAACGGACTGAAAATCCGTGTGTCCCTGGTTCGATTCCTGGTCCCGGCACCAATATATGTACCAAAATTCAACCCCTTACGCCACCGACGCTGTAAGGGGTTTTTTGTTGGCAGTGGTTGGTTAGATGGTGGTTAGATGAATTGATCATTTTTCCGTAATCTGCTGTGCATTCCCTCCGAATAAATTTTGACCCATCCCCACATTTACCTCGTCATCCCAAAAGTGGTATTGTTCAAAAAGTAATCTCCGGCGAACTTGAAAACGGCGCGTAAAGGAAAGAAATGCCAACACCCGACCAATGCAAGGCAACATACCACTGCGGAATAGGCTCCCTCCTGACAGCAGCATACCAGCGTGAGTTCTCAATGCTGGAAAAAGGCAGGTGTAAGACCAAATTTCCTACTTTTGATGAATGGTATGCAACCCTGAATGTGGATCAGAGGCAGCGTGTTGATAAGGTGCTGATTGCGGAATATGGAGAGTGAGGGGGAAATACGGTATTGATGCTGAAGTTGTAGAAGAACAGGAGCGCAAGAAGAGTCAAAATCTGATCTTTAAAAAATATTTGCAGAAGAAAAAATCACGAAGAGTCTTTTAAATGTGAGGCGATGGTCCCTGTGCCGAGCCAATCACCTATTCTGTCCCAGCCTTTGTCTTTATAGGTTCTCTCTGGACTTACAGGAATGTCTGGTGGTTTGGGGGACAGGTCTGGTAAATCAACGTCCTATCCTTCATCTCTGCTATTGGAAGAAGATTGGGGTGATGAAAGTCACTGTAAGTCATTGATGAACCTGATCCATTTCCAAGGGGGAGATATGATCTGGAATCCAATATTCTTATGTTGCCCGTATATTTTTGACCAGCGTGGCTTGATTTTTAGTTTGAATGTTTTTCCTGGGTCTTCTATTACTGCGACCCATTTTGGGGAATAGAAATCAAAATTTCTCGAAATATTCCGTAGCATAAGTCCTTTTAGGGAGACATTTGAAACAGTTCCGTCAAACACAAGAGTCCCGTCAGCAACATCAGCTTCCATATTAATTCTTAATCTGTTTTCTCTAGGTTTCATCACTTCACTTCTCTTATTCATTTGGTTGGAAATTGAAAACCACAAAGTAAATATATTGCCCCTCTATTATGACACTCAGAACCTGATATCAATTAGCAACTGAGTCAAACGCCATAACCCATTAACGACTACAGCTTCTTCGGAGGCGAATCAAGCTATTTCTCGCACCACCATAGCGTTAGACAAGACAAAGATAGTATGAATGACTCTCAGATAAGTGGCACGCCTCAACCTCTTTACCACATCAAGATATCGATTACTAGCCTCGGGTTCTGGATTACTATGAATTTTATTCAGGAAATCTTCTTGTGATTGTCTGTCCCTCATATCTATTACCTCAGAAACTGTGGTGGCATTGAAAATTGCATGCGCCTCTTCCACCAACTCACTAATTACGTCTGGATAGTCGTCAGTGTACATTTGTTCTTCTCCATGAAAATGTTTAGTGCGGAGTATAAACGAGTGATCTGACATTTTTCTTACATCCGGTGAGAAGTGGTTTCCGGGTGTTGCAGAACATTGATGGTCTGGAAGCATCAATAATTTATATTGCTCTATTTGTAGCTGGTTTTCTGGGAATAATTTTGAAATTTCAAACGGGCCAGAATGCTCCTTTTCGGGCCAGTTTTTTAGGCACGATCACTTATGAGTTGATCAGGAATAAGCTCAAATTGACGATTAAAAAAAGAAGTTGAGATTACCAACGGTTATTTTGTGAGTTGTTCGTATTTGTTGAATGCTGCCAACCTATAGTAATGGGGTTCTTTTATTCAATGTA
>CAXMTO010000408.1:0-3960 GCA_964196355.1 uncultured Myxococcota bacterium | reverse complement strand
CTTGTCCGAGAATGCATTTCTCCCCAACTCTTCGTTATTATCTAAAAAATAATGCTCGTCATATCAACTATATGTCTGTGCTTATTTTTTATAAATGCCTCGATTTGAGAAGAACTGCTTATTCTCGGACAGGCTCCTAGTTGTAAGTAATCAGGAAGAAGATTAACTAATTGATTGTGAGTATTAGCTGAAGTTTGCCAAGGGATCTTTTGAGACAACCACTGGACATATTGTCATTGAGGCCCTTGCAAACTAAAATTGAGTAACAAGAAAAATTGCGCAAATAGGTTATTGAGGGCAACGCCTCAATACACTGTCTAGATCGGTGAGTATGCCTATAGAAAAAGCAAAACCGCCATCAATCGCAAGGACAATTCCGGGAGTAACGCCTGAAGACAAACCACAAAAGGCTATGCAATGAAGCTTGATCCTTGCAGGAACCGCTGCTTCATTGCAATTTTTTCTCGTTCAAGAGTTTGGATTGTACCATATGGGGGACGTGTAAGCCCGCTCCTGGGTTGAGACAGGTGCACCCTCTGGCAGGTCAATGCCAAACCTGAAAGCATCATAGGTGGACCAACGAGGAGTCGGGATTTCAATAATCCGTGCATAGTAAAAAGCCTTTTGCATCGGATCAAAATCGGGATCTGTCCAGACCACAATCAACTCAGCTGCGCCAATGGTATTGGTCCAACTGGCACTAGCAGCATCTACGGTGTTGCCTACAGCTGGTAACTTGCCGTTATTATCCAGCATCCTTTCACCGGACCAAGCTACGTCGTAGACTTTCTCATGTGTGGTACCGTCAGCAGCAAGCCATCCTTTCACGATTTGGATACGATCAAGATTTGCACCTACCGGATCACGCAAAGCATAGACAAAGAAGTTCGGTGCGGTCGCATCCTCAGGTTTCACACGCAGGTCACCGCCCATCGGGGTTCCCTTTTTGTAGCCCACATTGGCAGGTATCCGGGAAAGCAGGTCCTGCTCGTTGAAGTCCCAGCCGCCAAACATCCGCACCCTTATACGAGGTCCCGTCGTTCCATAAACTTCCTTGCGCAGCATCGCATCAAAAATGGCTTCACGGGTGTTCTCTGTAGCCCAGACTGCAGCAAGGCCCGATGCTACCATCTGCCAACCTACTATTTCCCCATTCTCCGTTTCCATGAACGGATGAGTCATCCTACCTCGTTTGGGTTCGTAGCCGCTATGCTTGCCAAAAAAATTGTCTTCTTCGGCGGTTGCCAGTGACGTATGGCTATCTGTGGCACCAATCATGCCAAACTTATAGGGGTTGGTGCCGAGGCTGTTTTCAATGGCCAGGCCACGCTTTAATGCCTCTCTTGCGTATTCGCCTGCGAGCATATCATTGGATTTCGCCACAGAAGCATCGAGATTCCCGAGATCCCAGGTCTCGTAATCTGCAAATTCGTCGTCCGGCGACAGAAAGGGATGAGCCTCACCGTCACCCTTCATCTGAGTTGCTTCGTAGAGCGGTTCCCATTTATTACGCTGGGTGATATAGGCCTCGTCTAATTTGGTCCCATTCCACTGCGCCTCCATTGGGAACATGATCCCGTTGGAGAGATTACCGTTGTGCGGTATTGCAAGAATTTCACCATCAGTCTTGTTCTCGTAATTGGTCATATATTTCCACAGATCCCGTGGGTCTGGGCTGCCCTGGGGGGCCGTCATGGTAAAAGGCACTACCTGCTTGGCTCGGTTCGCGCCATCACGCATGATGACGACCCGATGCATGTTATTGCCGTTGATCAACGAAGTCCATTCGAAGCCAATGAGTGCAGTAAATTGCCCAGGATCGTTGTATGCCTCAGCATCATCGACAACTCTTTCCCACAGATTCTTGAATGGCTTTGACCCCGGCGAATAGAGCGCGAACATTTCAGGGTCGATCTTGTTATTTGAAAATTTTGTGATTAAATCGAGTGATGCCTGTACCGCTGCATCACCACCTTTTTTGAAAGCCTCTATCCAACCCGCCGACTGTTCGTAGGCCATCAACTCAGGCTTTCCAGCAGCGATATCTCCAAAAAACCCCATACCATCTGAATGATCTGCGATCACGAGCCAGTCCAGAGGACGCGATAGTCGAACCGCCTGACCGGTTGAGGAAACGACCTCCTCGCCACGCGCAAAACGATAAGCTTGGCTTGGAGGTAAACGATTGCCAAACAGGCCTGCATCCATTGACAGCGAAGAATGGAGGTGTGAATCGCCCCACAGCGGCCTCTCGGGGATAGCTCGCTGGGCATAGGGGGAATAAACTTTGCCGGTATAGGCGGTAGAAAGCATATCGGGTGTTGCCTTGCCCGCATCCGAAGCTGCAACAGGTTGCGAAATTGCCAAAAAGGCAATGAGTGATGCGGCTAAAAGAGATTTATGAAACACCTTGTTCTCAATCATTTTCTTCTCCAGAGTTTGAAGGTTTTATTGAAAATGTCTTTCTTGGGGTGAACTAAAAATTAATAATGAATGTATTAATTTGGCATGAAGATCCAAACAACATTATACCAAAATAGGTCGCCAGTCAGCCTAAGTCAAGGTCAGGTATCCTAACAAAAAGAAATCTTTCTGTAATCCTCTATAATTCCAGAAAACTAATAATCTGGAACCATCTTTGATTTATAAAAACTCTGTTTTGCTCCAGGTTTCTGGGAGTAATTTTGAATTTTCAGAAAGTGGAAAATGCTCCTTTTCTGGCATGTTTTTGGGTATGGTCAAATTAAAACTTAACAGGAAGCATCTCAAGTTGTTGGATTCGACAATTTTGTAGAGGTTTGATTTGGCAATCTTATTATTAACTGCAGTGATCAAATGTTATTGAAGTTTTATGAGCCCAACATCACCAAATAGGCAACGTTCATATCAATGTGCCTACTTGGTGATGCCTGACGATAACGGTTATTTCTCGATTTTGGTCTTTGTTAACCAATCTGGTCTTTTTGAGTCGCTGCGTTCACCCGGATTCATGTCTACTCCTTCTAATTCAGGAGCCTCAGGGACTTCGACGAGTAAGCTAGTCTTGGCCTGTCGGATAACGATTTGCTCAGGTGTAACATTAATGACTGACAGGTCATGCGCAAACATCACTGGACCATCATAGGCTTTTCTCAGGTTCTTAAAAGCATTGTCTATCAAAGCATCACCTAACGTGTAGTGAGAACCTACCCCTATGCCTGGCTTAGCAAGGTCAAAAACCATCCCAAGCTCTTCTGGTGAAAGAGTTGACCGAGAGCGTTATGAGTACATCAAATCACTTTTTGCTGAAATGGGATTTACAGGAAACGATTTGGAGATGAGGACTATGATTTTTCAAGCATATCATAGTTTGAGCCCCGCCTTGTTTGGATCTTTCTTTGAAAAAAACAGGTTCAAAAACGATAAGATTCGACATCAATTCTTTATTCAAAAAATTGACGAGGATATAAAACCATACTGAGATCCACAAAAGCCAGGAGAACATAGACCTACAAGACCTGATCTCCACCTTTTCCATCTGGTTAATATAACTACGTAAATTTGATAAGGTGTCAATTGGCAAGCCTCGCCATAAATCGATGCCTGGTGGGTTAAAATAGTTCCTGATTCTCCTAACCAAGGTCCTCCGTCAAAATTCTTGAAAATCATCATTTCGGGTTGTTGGAGCAAGTTTGAGCTTATCTGTACATCTCTTAACCAGACGTATGCCTACAAGTCGGTTAACCTTACCTCATGACACCTCTATTCTTTATGTCTTTTTGAAAAAGCACTAACAATAATTGAAATAGAGTGCAATATGTACGAAACAGTAAAGGCGGGCTACTCACCGGAATGAAAGAATAACATTACCAGCAGTCCTGCCCCGAGGTAAAAAATTGGGTATGCCCAGATGCCAATCGTGTCGGCCGTGTCAATCAAAGATTTTTTTTCTATTCTCTGCAATCTTTTCAGCATGACATT
>CAXMTO010000407.1:0-8127 GCA_964196355.1 uncultured Myxococcota bacterium | reverse complement strand
CCCGGATCATACAGGGATGACATGACCACTCTGACAAAGAAAAAGTCCTGCAGAATCCTGCAGATATGTCGCTGATAACTTTCAATTCGCTTTCTTTTCCTGTTTATAACAGCGTAACCAAACTCCCGCTCAACTCCCTCTTCAAGGAAATGGAGATTGTATTTTTCTATCAATTCGTTTGCCTTCCGCATTGCGAGGGCCGCCTCATTTTCGTTGGGAGACCGGGCCAGTGCAAAGAGTTTTTCAACTTTTTCAACAAACATCCGCCCCTTCGCGGATATCGTCTTCTCTTTCATGAGATTTTTTTCGAGCTCAGGCAGAGACGACTTCGCTAAGCGGTATTCAGGTTCAACACCAAGTAGTTCGCATCCCTTCCTGAACTCCACACCATGCCCTCTTTCCTCGCTCCCAAACAATTCTGAGCAGAGCTGGTGGGCCATTTCGTGTTTTAAGACCTGTAGTGTCACCGTCCAGGAATATTCTGCGATAAGGTAACGACTCAAGCGTATGGTTCTGGTTTTTGAATGCCACGAGCCGACTTCGTTTCTTGAGTCGGAAATCTCAAAAACAGGTGTGGTCAGTTCCACTCCATAACTCCAGCAGATTTCCTCATATTCAATGAGAAGCTGGTTGAGCCAGATTGTTCTGTATTTATCCATATTCAAGGCCAGCATTTTTGCTCCTTCCAACAGAATTGACAAGACAACTAAATACCACTACGTTAAAACTGTAACCATCGATGACAATCGGTAACCTGGCATCCCGAATATGCCGGGCTTACCGGAAGCTGTCAACCTATAACTATTTTCCTAATAAAAAATTAAATTTTATGAAAATTTTCCTTCTCACTCTCATTCTGATTACTCTTTCAGCCTGCGCTACCAGCCCCACAGGACGTTCCCAACTCATGCTGGTTTCTCCCGAGCAGGCCATCTCCGCATCTCGTGAAGCATACCTTCAAACCCTTGCTCCCCTGGAGGAAAAGGGACAGGTTGATTCCGATTCTGCTACTTCGGCCCGGGTAAAATGGATCACCGGCCGTTTGATAGCCCAGGCAATCATATTCTACCCCCACACAAAAGATTGGGAGTGGAGCGTAAAAGTTATTGATGACCCGGAAATGGTTAACGCCTGGTGTATGGCTGGTGGTAAGATGGCAATCTATACCGGCCTGATAAATAAAATTGAGGCAACCGACGATGAAATCGCCCAGGTCATGGGACACGAAATATCACATGCCCTGGCCAACCACACCGCCGAAAGGATGTCTGTGGCAATGGCTTCTCAACTTGGCCTGACGGGACTTGCCATTGCAACCAGCGGCAACGATCAGAGAGGTGCCATCCTTACCGGCACCAGCCTGGCCGCAGCATTGGCAATTACCCTGCCAAACAGCAGGACGTCAGAAACAGAAGCAGATGTCATGGGAATCGAAATTGCCGCCAGGGCGGGGTATGATCCGCGGGCAGCGGCCACACTCTGGCAGAAGATGGGTGAGGTCGGCGGTAAAACCCCACCTCAATTTCTGAGCACACATCCAGCCCCTGCAAACCGCCAGGAAAATCTTTCCAAGCTTGCAGAACAGTTAATGCCTTATTACCTGGAAAAGGGAAATCGACCTGTTTACATGCTGCAATAGTTTTGCAGTCTCATCTCTCGCCCTCTCTTAATAACGGATTCCACCAGACGAGCAATTATCATGCTGATAGCAACGACCCATAAGAACACAGATTTTGATGGTTTGGCATCTGTCATTGCCGCCACTATCATTTACCCGGATTGTATTGGTGTAATCCCCAAGGCCGTAAACAAAAATGTTGGCCAGTTTCTCTCTACCCACAAAACAGCTTTTAATATCATCCTGCCAAATGAGATAGACCCGGAGCAGGTCACCAAACTCATCGTGGTAGACACAAATCAATGGCACCGCCTTGACAGGATGACAAAGCTGCGGAACAAGGCTGATCTGGAAATTGATTTATGGGATCATCATTTGACCGGAAATGCCGATATTAAGGCAACCTGGTCATGCAGAGAACAGATTGGTGCAACCGTCACGCTCCTTGTTCGGGAGATGGTTAAAAAAGGAATACGCATCAACTCACTGGTCTCAACGGTTCTCCTGATAGGGCTCTATGAAGATACCGGCCATCTCTCATTTCCCACAACCACCGCCGAAGACGCGAGGGCCGCGGCCTATCTTCTTGAAAACAAAGCAGATCTCAACGTTGCTCGTTTCTTTCTCAACCCGCCATATGAAGAAACCCAGAAAGAGATCCTTTTTGAGATGATGAAGGAAACCGAAAAAATGACCATCAACGGTAACTCCATCGGTTTTAACACCATCCATCTCGACAAGAAGGTGACAAACCTGGCAGCTGTCGTCAGCATGTACAGAAGGATCATTAATGTTGACGCTATTTTTGTCACCTTTATTAACGATTCCAGATTCACCATTATTGGCCGCAGCAGAGTGGACCATATTCACATCGGCCAGATCATGCATAATTTTGGTGGAGGCGGTCATGCCGGAGCAGGATCTGCTACAATTCAAGAGAGCCAGATCTCAGCCACAGAAGTTAGAAAGAAAATAATCGATCTGCTGGATGTAGAACAGGTGGGCACTGTTCAGGTATATGATATCATGTCGTTTCCTGTGTTTACTGTTACTCCGGATACTCCAATGCATGAAGTGCAGGAGCTTATGGCTGCAAAAAAAATTCGGGGAGTAATGGTTGCAGAAGGAGAAAAAATCGAGGGAATAATCGTCCTCTGGGACCTTAAAAAAATACGAAAGAAAAGACAATGGGATAGCCCGGCGAAGGCTTTTATGGTACGGAATGTAACCACAATATCCCCCGATACCTCGCCCGCCACCGCGGCACGAATAATGATTGAAAAAGATGTGGGCCATCTGCCGGTAGTTCAAGATGAAAAAATGATAGGTATCGTCACCAGAACAGATATACTCACCTATTTTTATGACCTTTTACCTGACTAACCCGCATTTACTTCTCTTCAACTCACCACGAAATCGACATCACGCCGATGAAAAATCATGGCTGCGATTCACAGAGTTTCTTGCTTCAACCCTTCGTTAATTTTCAGGCGCTCTTGGTGTAAGAGGAGAACCTGCAACCAATCAGGATGATGGGATATGAGCATACGCTTTTTCCGGAACAGGAAAAAACTCAGGGCTGTCCGGTGTTTTCCAGAATAGTTTCAGGGCCGCTGTCCCTTTGCGCTGAAAATATTCGACAATGATCGGGTACCAACCTGCAGTTAGTACTGTAACTCTGCCAATATTGGAAAGATTATCCGAATGCTGAGCCGGGTCACTGAGAACCGTTTGTCCACTCATTTTGAGTACAATTCCATCATTTGAAAGAGCCTGGAACTCGTAAATACCCGGTTCAGCCAAATTCAGGTAACCCGTCATCCGCATACCTATTCCCCTGGTTTCTCCACTGTCAAAGACCTCATCTTTTCCGAACTGGTGATTAAGATGAGTGATCGGCTTACCTCTAAACGACTGATATTCAGGGGATTTCCCCTCCGGAAGGAAGCGAAGATGGCGCTTAAAAAACTTTTTATAATAGATAACCTCAAGGCCGGGTTGTATTACAGACTGCTGGATATTGGCTGGGCTTGTTAAAGAAATCTCCGTAGGAGATAATTCTGCGTTTTTTTTCTCTTCCTCAGCAAAAAGAGGGTGTAATAGAAGAAATACGATGCCAATTGCCAGCAGCACAGTGGTACCCGATCGATAATACATATTCACCGTAGCCCCTATAAAAAAATTCCATCGAGAAAAACCGCATCTCCGTCACTGTATTTAGAGATAATCATTTTTCTGGCACTCGGCTACTATGTTGATACCGCTATTTTGAATATAGAGTAATGATGTCAGTCGGTATCCTGTGAAATTTTTCTAAACCATACACGATTCCATCCGGCCCTATCCTTCCATCTTCAATTATATTCATCCAGAATTCTTAAAAATAAAAGTGATATAAGAGGGTTAAAATTGAAGGACACATGCCCACCAAACCATTCTCTCTGCTGAGATTATCATGGAATTCAACAGTTCCTCTGGTATAGTGAGGCCTGAACTTTTTTGTGCATACACCTTCAACAAGACAGTATCATGCTGAAACGAATTCAAGATTTTTTGCTGATTTTACGCCAGGAGAATTATTTCAAGCTGCTGTTTGTGATCCTGTTTATAATCCTTACAAGTGGCCTGGCGCTCTCACTTCTAGAGCCTGAAATGAGTTTTATCAACGGCCTCTGGTGGAGCGTTGTAACCCTGACTACAGTAGGATATGGAGATATTTCACCTGCTACAGCCGGAGGACGGGTGGTTGCTATCATCATCATGTTTTTTGGTATCGGCCTTTTAGGAATGCTCAGCGGCAACCTGGCGACAATAATGATCAGTAAACGTATAAGAGAGAATAAAGGTATGGGGACAATAATTCTGGAAGGCCACACAATTCTTTGTGAATGGAACCATCGAAGCCGAGCTGTACTGAAAGAAATGCGGGCAGATCCTCAAACAGGAGACACGCCGATTGTTCTTATTGCCGATATAGAGGAGAAGCCTGTCGACGATCAGGACCTCTTTTTTATTGGAGGCGCAGTAAACGAGGAGACCCTGCAAAAGGCCAATCTGGGAAAAGCGGCCACGATCATCATACTTGGCGACGACAGTCTTGAACCAACCGCAAGAGATGCCAAAGTGGTGCTTACAACCTTGACGATAGAAACTCTCAGCCCCCAGGTCTATTCCGTAGTTGAGCTTGTCGATCAATCAAACGAGCAGCACTGCAGGCGGGCAAATGCCGACGAGATCATAATAGGCAGCGAGCTCAGCAGCCATCTGCTTGCCAGTGCTGCGAGGGATCATGGCATAAGTACCGTCGTTTCAGAGCTCCTCAGTTCCCGATATGGCAACGACCTCTTCCTTATCCCGCTCCCTGAAAAGCTGGTTGGTAAAACCTTCCTTGATGGGCTCGTTACTATGAAAAAAGAGGAACAGTCGACACTGCTTGGCATACAGAAAGGGGTGAAAGGAGAACTCATCACAAATCCAGAAGCCCAATACCTCCTATCCAGAGAAGACTATCTTATTATCATATCAAAAAGGCGGCCGCAGAAAGTATGATAATCTCTAAAAACTCCATCTAACACCTATCTACCAGGTGTTGTATCACATCGGAAGATGTCCAATCAAAGGAGATGCCAATGAATGGCGCACAAATAATTCTTGAAATGTTGAATCTTTACGAAGTCAAGCATGTGTTTGGTTTACCAGGTGAAACCACCATAGATCTTTATGATCACTGGTCTGAATATCCGCAAATCGAGCATATACTGACAAGAGACGAAAAAAATTCCGCCTTCATGGCTGAGGCTTACGCAAAAGTTACGGGTAAACCTGGTGTTGTCGAGTCACCCAGCCCGGGGGTTACTCATCCCGCACCTGGGATTGCGGAAGCCTTTGCAGGCAGTATTCCCTTGATTTTTTTCACCTCCGATGTCAACCCAAACGATAATAAGCGTTCCATGCTGACCGGGATCGATCAGTCTGACTTTTATTCAACTATCTGCAAAGAGAGCTTTATCCTTGATCGACCAGAAGAGATACCTTTCCTGATGCGCAGAGCCTTCAGGGTTGCCACTTCCGGACGACCGGGCCCGGTCCATCTTCGAATGATGTGGAACTGCCTGAGCGATACAGCTGACGTAACGGATCTCTATGCACAGCCAGAATGCATCACCTACCCTTCATATCGTAATATTGCAGATCCTTCCAGTCTCGAAAAAGCTCTGGAAGTACTTTTAAAGGCAGAAAAACCCTTGATCGTTTGTGGTCAGGGGGTCCTGAGTTCAGGAGCAAGTCTGGCTGTCCAGCAATTTGCTGAAGCCCTATTTATCCCGGTTGGAACCACAACCACTGGCAAAGGTGCAATAGCCGAGATCCATCCTCTGTCCATTGGAGTAGTTGGAGCCAGGGGTGGTACAGCATTTACAAATAACTTCATAGAGAATGCTGATACCATTTTTTATATTGGTTCAAATACCGATTCGACAGGTACGGATGCCTGGAACCTGCCCAGACTCAATAACAATAAGACTATTCTGCATCTTGATGTGGCTGCCGAGAACCTGGGTAATATGTACGAGACCTCGGTTTCAATGTGTGGAGATGCACGATCGTCACTTGAATACATGCTGAAAATCATAGCTGAAAATAAACTCGAAAGAAAAGGCGCGGTCCAAGATTTCAGCAAAGAGCGTGAGCACGCCAGGAAGCAGCTCTTTGATGCACCGATCCCTGAAATCAATCAGGGTATATTCCCTCCGCGTTTCTTAAAGATTCTTGATGAAATTCTTCCTGACAATGCAATCATTGCAACTGAGGCAGGTGTCTGCAGCATATACACCACACCACTTTTTCAAATGAAACGTTCCGGGAGACGGTATTTGAGCAACTATTCACTCGGCGCACTGGGTTACGCAATACCTGCAGCTCTCGGTGCCGCCTATGCTGACCCAGATGCTCCAATCATTGCACTCACCGGTGACGGTAGTTTTGGTTTTAACTGTGGTGAACTTGAGACCTTTGTACGAACAAACACAAACGTCACTATTGTGCTTTATCGTAACGACAATTTTGGCTGGATCAAAGGCGAAACAGTACTGGTCAATGAAAGTACACCTTTCTGTACTGATTTCAGTGAAAAAGCCAACTACCTTAAAGTAGCTGAAGCATTTGGCCTCCACTGTCAGCGATTAGACAGTCACAAAGATATCAAGGCTGTACTGAGAAAAGCCCTTGACCATGATGGCCCGTCATTTATCGAAATGCCGGTTGTCTCAGAGGATATCATCGCCCCGTTTGTGCCAAAATGGGTACGGGGAGCCAGGAAGAAAAATATCCCAAACATTTACTGATGACTGCCTCGAATTATGAGAAAAAAGAGGTGAATATGACAAATGGCATTTGAATATGGTTAACATCACCAGAAAATCTTCAGCTTCATCCTTACAGTTGGATCATCTTGTTATTGCAGCAAAGTCCCTCCGGGCCGGTATTAGTCATATTCAGGATCTATTGCAGGTTCCTCTTGAAAAGGGCGGTCAGCATCAGAAAATGGGCACCCACAATGCTCTTTTAAGCCTGGGAAATGACTGCTACCTTGAAGTTATCGCCATTGATCAGTCACTGCCGGCACCGCAGCGCAGTCGATGGTTCGGGCTGGATCAATCCAAGATAAAAAATCAGATCGCCAAAGCACCACGACTGCTGCACTGGGTTGCACGAACTGAAGATTTTAATTCTGTTGGTTCTATAATCCCTGCATCGCTAGGCCGAATCATAAATATGTCCCGAGGTGACCTCCAGTGGAAAATCACAGTCTCCGACGACGGATCTTTGCCTGAAAATGGTATCCTCCCTTCACTCATACAGTGGTCATCAGCGTACCATCCGGCTTCTTTACTGCCAGAACGCGGCTGCCGGCTGGACTCGCTGGAAGCCACAATTCCGAATGCTGATAGTGTCAGTTCTCAGATAAGAACAATGGGACTGGAGCAATTCATCAAGATTCTCCCCGGCCCCACCCCACAACTTAGAGCGAAAATAATAACTCCCGCTGGGCTGCGAATTGTGGAATAACCTTTGGGAAATATTCTCTTGATTGGTTCCAGAGAAAACAGTATTTTCACCTGTGTCCAGAAACCGCCGCCTATTGTAACCGCCCACTCTAAATCTTTTACACTCAGCGAATCCTTATGAGAGTTCTGCCTTTTACTGTTTTGCGAGTCTTTCTTCCCTTTGCAGCCGGTTATTTTTTTTCCTACCTCTATCGGGTGGTAAATGCGGTGCTCGCCCCCGACCTTGTGGCAGACCTCGGAGTCGGTCCGTCTACCCTTGGCATGCTTACCGCCGTCTATTTTATCTCTTTTGCCTCATTCCAGCTCCCTCTCGGGGTACTGCTTGATCGCTTCGGCCCGAGAAAGGTAGAGGCGGTACTGCTGCTCTTCGCCAGTCTGGGTGCCTTTATATTTGCCAGAGCTGAGAGTGTCACCGGATTGGTCGCGGGTCGTGCTTTTATCGGC
>CAXMTO010000406.1:0-13576 GCA_964196355.1 uncultured Myxococcota bacterium | reverse complement strand
AAAGCGGAATATTCCGAAATCTCACCTGCTCAAATTATCTTTGTCCCTGAAAGAGACCATGTCTCGCGAAGAGTATGGCCGAAAATTTAAAAAGCCGGTACTTGCCGCTCTTTCACGACTTAATAAAGAATTAAAAATTGCTGCAATTGTTCTTGTTTATGGCGTCCCTTTAAAGGTTGCACCTGAGATACCTGACGGGGATGTTAAAGAACAGATCAAAACTTTAAGTGAACTGAGGGAGGGTATTGTTCAGAAAGATCAGTATACTGCGGCAGAAAAAAACAAGAACAAACAGGAGATAAAAAATCCATATTTCATAGGGTTCCAGGGTTTATCGCTGCCAATAAGTAAGAAATACGTCACTCTTGTAAGCCGCCTGGACGGTCCTGATGAGGAGACGGTATATTATCGACTCGGAGTCAGTTTTTATCCGGCCAGATAAATGGCTGGGTGCCGCTTTTTTTACGTACCCAGTCAAGACTGCGCTGAATAGACGATTTATGAATCAGGTAGTTTACTATTTTCTGTTTGCCGGGAAATGAAAGAAGCAGAATCCCGATGAGCATTGTCAGGATTCCCTGTCCGGGAAGGAAGAGCATCACTATTCCAGCAAAAAGCAGGAGAATACCTATAATGTTGCGGAGCAGAAGAAGAATCACTTTCCACGCAGTGTACTCTTTTTTACGGGGAGTTGAGGTAATGTCCAGAAAACAATGAACGGAAAGATTGCTGATAATCAATGGTATGATGATCAGGCTGAGAAAAAAAGTGGCCAGAGAAGTGATGGCAAGCCACTCAGCTACCGTGCGAAAGAGCGGTGTAGTAATCAATTTATCTGTTTTTATTCAAGACAGTTACAAGGTGAGACTTAATGTATCACCTTAGGGGGTTGATTGTGATTGACACACTCTTTGGCTGGCTGTCGCCGGTCGCTGGAAGTTGTTTTGAATCTATGATCGTAATCTTTTCCGGTTCAACGGACAGCTGCGTTATAAGGTGCTGATAAACTGCAATGACTCTTTTATCAGCAAGATCCTGTAACATGGTCTCTGTTACTGTAATCCGCTGTGGCTGG
This sequence comes from uncultured Myxococcota bacterium, assembly GCA_964196355.1. Taxonomy (GTDB): domain Bacteria; phylum Desulfobacterota; class Desulfobulbia; order Desulfobulbales; family Desulfocapsaceae; genus Desulfomarina. The sequence goes on along the minus strand of CAXMTO010000406.1, from coordinate 12,501 downwards.
ATGGGGATGAACTCCTGCAGGAATTTTGGCGGAAGATCCTGCTCGGCTATTTTTCCCTCCTGGAGGATTTGTTCTCTTTTTTGCTCAAACATTGTTGAGTATGCCTTCTTTTGCTCCTCCCATTTTTTGAATCTGTTCTTATTTTCGGCAGCTATTCTTTCCGATTCTTCATTTTCCAATACAGTTTTCAGTGCCGCAGTATCAGTATTGAGATCGTAACGACCCGTTATTGAAAGACCGACGTTAGGGTTGGCAGTCAGGAGATCACCATAGCGGCCCACAGTTTCGCGCCCTCTCCGGGAAATTAAGGCTTCACCGGGTTTGAACTCCACAAATTCATTACCGATCAGGTCCTTAAAATCCCCTGCGGCAACAAGTAAGGGGGAGACAGATGATTTAACTATGAGTTTATTAAAGCGGCCAATGATATCATCAAACAGCAATGATTTCGAGGTGGGCTCCTGCTCAGAGGAGGAGAAATCGAGACTGAATGTATTTACATTATCTGCCAGAAGAGCCAGGGGCAGTGTCGATTCCGATGTCGGCGATTCAGGTTCAATTCCGGTAAAAGTAATAGTCCCGGAATTATCGAGACCGCTGTCCACCCATTGCCTGTTCTGTGTCAGACGAAATGTTCCTTTACTTGTGTCAATATCAACAAGGGGGGCAAGTTGATCATGAAAAGCCGCAACTGGGAAATCAGTAAGACTAAAAGAGAAGTTGCCGTTCTTTTTTTCTGAGAAAAAATCACTTTCACCCTCGATAGCAATAGGAGTATCATCAAGGTTTCCTGTCAGCTGGAATTGACTTTTCACCGAAGTTTTAGCAGAATGAATATCCGTTATTTTTCCGCTAAGGTTGGTGATTGATCCTTTCCATGCAGGAGACATTCTCTGTTCTTCTACCTTTATTTGACCATTTTTTACTGTAACTTCCTGTACGTCGAAAGAGGATATCGTAATATTCTTTTTGGCCTGTTTCTTTTCATATAAAAAGGGGAACTGTCGTTTTAGAAAGTTTGTAAAATTTTCCATAGGGCTGTTGTCATTGGCATCAATCTTCCAGGGAAAACTGAGAGATCCGAGTTCAGCCGATACAATGCCCAGGTGAAATGGTTTTGAGGAGAAGTTTATGTCTTGGAAAGTGCCTGTTTCCAGGGAAAAAACAGATTTCTTCTCACCAGCAAAAGATGCCTTGTCGAGATTTAACTGGCCAACAAAACCGGTATTTGGAAGAGTCAAATTTCCGTTTCCTCCAATAAATCCCTCCATATTGGTTAAAAAAGGTAAGTTGGTGAACCAGGAGAAGACGGTCTTGGCTTGCAGCCGGGTAAATTCAGTCTTAAGTGTTGCTTTGAACGGTATCAGAGAGACGCTTCCGGCAGCTTTCAGGGTGTCACCGTTAGTACCTTTTGCACTTATTGTGATGTTATTTTTACTTTTTTCCGGAAGGTTGAGGTCTTTTGCTTTGAGAGTAACATCAGGGAACTGGAGTTTTAAGCCGTCCTTTTTGCCGGCAAGGAGTGTGGCTTTGCCTACAAAATTGATATCATGCACCTGATATTTTTTCTCTGAAAAGAGTGAAAAAGATTTTGGTAACTGCCCCTTTGTCAATCTGAGTGTGCCATTATCAATAGAGATATTGCCGAAGTCTGTTTGTTCATCTGAACTGCTGAATTTAGAGAGCGTGAGTATCGGTGTTGAAAGAATGGTTGATTTCTTTTCAAGTAAGCTGAAATTTTGTATAGAAATCGTCGACTCTGTAAAACGATATCCTGGAGATGAGGGACTGTCTGCCTCCAGGTTAAGGCGTAATCTTCCCTTCAAGTCGACCAGTCCTGTAGAACCAATAAGCGGTTTAACATTAAAGGACTGGAAGAGGGTGGACGTTTGTATATTGTTAATGCTGAGTTGACCATCGAGGATTTTTGAACCTGCCAGCTCACCTTGCCAGGAAAACGTTGATGGTGCACCGTCCTGGTCTCCTGTTAGACGAAAAAGGCCGCGTTTTTGTTCTTTTGCGCTATTTGCAGCGGAGGTGTAGTCCTTTAAGCTGAACTGTATGGACTTCCACGAGCTATGCAGTTTAGTGGATTCATTTTCATTGAACAGTTGCAGGGTACCATCGTCAATAATGACAAGGTCAATGTCAATGGTGGCGGCAGCTTTAGCTGGTACGCCGAGCGGGGCGACCTTCTTGCTGGCACCTTTGATAATATTGCGGATATTACCTGTAAAACTTTCCCCGAAAGAGGAAATTACAGGTGTTCTCATGGACAGTGTCTTGAGATGAATATTTTTAGATACTGGATGCAGAGTACCAACGAGGCTGGCTTCAGGTGCTCTGACTTTTATAGTATTATTATGGGTGGAAAAAGCAGTCTCACGGATTTTAAGATCGAAAGTAATTGCGAGTTTTTCGCCCTTTTTACCTTTTGGGCTGAATGTGAGTCCGATTTTACCATCGGCTTTGCCATGGGAAAAATTAAACGGCAGTTCAAAGGGAAGGTAGCCAAAATAGAGCGGCAGGTCCAGGGAATGAATATCACATGACAGATCTGTCGTGTGTTTTTCACCGCCTTTCTCCCCGACACTCGCCTTGCCTGTGAGTTCGAGTGGGCTGCCATTTATTGTTGCGGAAAAATGGGGCTGGATGTAGTTACCGGCCTGAAAAGGGAAGTTTGAAAATGTTGGCAGGGCAAATTGTATATCTTCAATACTATGTTTCTTTTTTAGCGGCAGGTCCGAGAAAATAATTTTACTTTTGGAAACAGCAATATTATTGAGTGAAAATTGAAAAGGCAGGTCGGAAAAATCCATCATTTCTGCCTGATTATCCTTTTTCGATGACTCAAATAACGATGCAAAAATATACGATCCATCAGCTTTACGCGTAATATGTGCTTCAAGTTCTTCTATGGTAATGGAGTCACTGACCAGATCGTTACGTAAAAGAGATAGTGGTTTAAACTTTCCCCTCAAGGATTTTATTTTGAGTAAATCGGGGAGAGTCTCATCGGCAGACATGAGCTTGCTGTTCTCTGCACTGAAAACAAATGTCAGCGGGTTAAAGTTGACGGTTCTGGCCTGAAAAATAAACCCCGTTTTCTCGTAAATAGTTTTTGGCAATATTGTAGATACGTAATAGGGGACGCCAACGAATCCTGCAACATTGTACAAGGTGAAAAGCAGGACTAAAACAAGGAACCATACCAGGGACATCCCTCTGGATTGGGGCTTTTCCCGCCTCTGTTTCTGGGGGGAAGGAGGCCGTGTTTTTTTTGAAGGCCGCCTTGGAGCAGGTGGAGGTGTCGGGGCAGCTTGTTGTTGTATGGAAATTCTACCAAATTGATCGGACATAGCAATTCTGAGCAGCTTATAACACTATCATACAGTTTGATGTAAAAAGGACAGAAAATATCGATGAATATTCATATACCATTGAAGCCTATACGTAAAGTGAAGTTATGCAATTTGTATTCAAATTCTTTTAAAAAACATCTTTAAATCAGGATAGAGGGGTAATATTTCGCATAACAGTTTTTTGGATCATTGTGCATAATTTGTCTGTACCAGTATGTTTTATAGTTACAGGCAGGGCTTCTGGTTCGAAGTCTTCGCTTATCTCCTGCCTGCACGGGAATGACGGAAAAATTAGCTGAGTTTTATACGTGATAAGAATAATTTTCATAAAATATCAAAAAAACGTTTTAATTCCCGGCTTTTAATCGTATATTTAATTTAGAGTACAGATTTTTGTCCCCCACCCGGTATAAAAATGCATTTGGCCCTGGAAAAAGATGTATCACTGACCCCATCAATGTGAAGGTAAATGGCACAGAGCCCCTATGTTTGATTCGTTTAGTTATTTTCGCTGGCAGGATATCCTTGATATTTTAGTCGTTGCTTTTGTTATCCATCAATTGATTTCAATCATCCGGGGTACGCGGTCTGTGCAGATGGTTGTCGGCATCGGTATTCTGACCGCTGTTTATTTTCTTGCAAGTGTTCTTGATCTGTCAATGCTCATGTGGGTAATGCAGACATTTCTCAGCTCTATTCTGCTCATTGTTATAATCGTTTTCCAACAAGATATCCGCAGGGCCTTGACCCAGGTAGGCCGAACACCATTTCAAAAAAATACTGAGGTTGTCGATAAACAGATGGAGGAGATTATCCGGACCCTCTTTTATCTTGCCAAAAGACGTATCGGAGCCCTGATTGTGATAGAGCGCAATACGAGCCTGGGCGATTTTATAGAATCCGGATTTAAACTTGATGCGCTGTTGACAAAAGAGCTGTTGATCTCAATTTTTATGCCGGTTTCACCGCTTCATGACGGTGCCGCCCTGATAAGCCAGGGGAGAATCCAGCATGCCGGGTGTATTCTGCCCCTGACACAAAATCCATATATCAACAAGCGTTACGGTACCCGCCACAGGGCTGCCATTGGACTTACCGAGGAGACGGATGCAGTGGTTCTGGTCGTTTCCGAAGAAACCCAGGAAATCTCCATAGTACGGCATGGGGCATTGACTAAAATTGATGATGAGATCGGCCTGACCAAAAGTCTTAATGCCATCTTTGTCTCCAGCAATGGAACATCCTATTCATTAAAAAACTGGTTGGGCAGAAGATGAAAAGGTTTTTCAACATCCTGCTTGGTCGACAGAATCTGACCAAGGCTATATCAAAAGACTGGCTGCTGAAAATTGTCTCAATTTGCCTTGCTGTTGTTTTGTGGTACTACGTTGGTGGAGAGGATAGGGTGGATAAAAATGTTATGATACCCATTGAGATCATAAATCTGCCCCGAGATCTTGTCATTTCCAGTCAATTTAAAAAAGAGCTTGAAGTGACAGTGAGCGGGCCGAGAACCCTTATCCTGGATTTAGCTAACCGTGCAGTTACCAGACAGGTCGATCTCACAGATGCCACTGCCGGAACGATGGTTATTGAAAACAGTAACCAGCAAATCCCTGTCCCACGTGGAATCACAGTTCAGAGGGTTCAGCCTGCTTCCATTATTCTCTCTTTAGATAAAGTCATTCACAAGGAATTTCCAGTCACTGCGAGAACTGTGGGGCGGCTTGCAAAGGGATACTATCTCAAAAGCCTGAAAACTGATCCGGATGTGATCACCATAACCGGCCCCCGAACCATTCTTCTACCCCTCGAAGAACTCTCTACCAAAGCTATAAACCTGGAAGGAGTTAAACAGTCGGCACAGCTGCAGATACCGCTGGAGCTTGATCCCACTATTGTTGACTTGATTGGCGAAACCTCTGTTACTGCCGATCTGGTGGTTGGGATCGATACCATTACAAAGACGATTCCGAACGTCAAGGTTCATGTGGTCATTGGTGGAGTAGAGAGAAAAGTCATGCCGGAGACAGTGAGGGTCACTGCAAATATTCCCAAACTTCTGATCGACAAAAAAACTGATCCGGAAAAATTATTTACCGTGGTAGCGATGCAGAGGGGGGCGGGTGATATGCTCAAGGTGAAGGTGATCCCCAGGCCTGAATATGAACTGCCGATCGAGATCCTCTCTATTATTCCAAGCAGTGTACTTTTGGTGGAGGGTGAAAATAGTACACAGGATGCTCCCCCGTCAGCAGCACCATTAGAGGAGCTGGATGTCAAAGCAGTTCAGGACACCGAGCCGTCTGAGATTGATAAGACCCTGCCTGTAATTGAAGCTGAAAAAAAGAAAATTGAGAGAGACAAAAAGTAATGAGAAAGTTGTTTGGTACAGACGGAATACGGGGGGTGGCCAATATCTACCCTATGACCATAGAGATAGCCATGCAGGTCGGCAGGGCCATTGCCTTTATTGTCAAGGATAAGGCTAAGGGGCACAGGATTGTTATAGGCAAGGATACCAGGCAATCGTGTTATATGCTGGAGAATGCTCTGGCGGCTGGAATCTGTTCCATGGGCGTTGATGTACTGCTGGTCGGGCCATTGCCCACTCCCGGCATCGCCTTTATAACCACCTCCATGCGCGCTGATGCCGGCGTAGTTATTTCCGCCTCTCATAATCCGTTCCAGGATAACGGTATCAAAATATTCTCCAGTGACGGCTTCAAATTGCCCGATGAAGTTGAGGCGGATATCGAAGATCTGATTTTTTCTCAGAAGATGGCAGCCTTAAGGCCTGTTGCTGATGAGGTCGGCAAAGCGTCAAGAATTGACGATGCAAAGGGACGTTACATCCAGTTTCTCAAAAATACTTTTCCGAAAATATATACCCTTGACGATTTCCATGTTGTAGTTGATTGTGCCCATGGTGCCACATACAAGGTCGCTCCCCATGTCTTCGAGGAACTAGGTGCCAAGGTGACCAAAATTGGTGTTGATCCAGATGGCAGAAATATTAATGATGGCTGCGGTGCCCTCCATCCGGGCCTGATGGCCGAAAAGGTAAAACAACTCGGTGCTGATATCGGTTTGGCACTTGACGGTGACGGAGACAGACTGATTGTCAGCGATGAAAGAGGAGAGATCGTCGATGGTGATCATGTTATGGCCATCTGCGCACAGGAACTTCTCAAACAGCGAAAATTGAAAAAGAAGACCCTGGTGGCAACGGTTATGTCCAACATGGGATTGGAAGAGGCCATTGAGGGTATGGGTGGTAAGATGATCCGCACCGGAGTAGGGGACCGCTACGTTGTTGAATGTATGCGCAAGAAGGGCTACTCCTTTGGGGGCGAACAGTCAGGTCATCTTGTTTTCCTCGATCATATAACCACCGGTGATGGCATCCTTGCCGGTTTGCAGCTTCTTGCTATCATGAAAAAGCGAAAAAAACCGCTCTCAGAGCTTGCCACCATCATGGAGAGCTTTCCCCAGGTTCTGAAAAATGTGCGCATGTCTACCAAAACGCCCATAGACACCATCCCAAATTTTCTCCACACTGTTACAAAGCTCGAAGAAAAACTCGGCAGCAATGGCCGCATCCTGGTACGGCCTTCCGGCACCGAGCCTGTTATCCGTGTTATGGTCGAAGGCCGGGACGAAGGTGAGATTAATGATATTGCTGATGAACTATGTGACTTGATTCGAAAGGCTGACCGGGGTTGAATAAAAAAAAATTGAAAAGGTTTTGGTGTAGATTAATTTTCGCCGGATATCAGGTCGGAGATAAATGTTTCTCCAGCTGTTCAACAAACTCTTTTACCTCATCCAGTTTATTTAAAACCTCATGGCAAATAACGATGGCATCAATTTTTTCATAATCATGAGCAAGAAAATTTCTAAATCCGGCAATCGAAGCAAATGAATAGGCAAACTCACTGCCAAGTATCCCTGCTTCTCCGAGTATATCAAAAGCTTCATGATATGATTGAGGAGGACGTAATTTATTCAAGCGTATTGTCTGTTCAGCCAGAGCGACGCAGGTATCAGACATTAAGTAAAGGTAATGCAGCAGGGCACCTCGATAAACAGGGTCTGTAATAAATTTTTTTTCACAACCATCTTTCAAAGAGTGAATCAGGGTTAAATACTCCTTAATTCTGCCTATCGTTTGTTGCAGTCGTTGCTGATTCAAAGGATCATCTCCCGCCGGCGCTGGTTTTTGAAATCACAGACGGCATGTAAGGTTTTTAATTCGAACTCATCCAGTAGCTGCTGATTTATATTATATATTATTTCACCTTTACGGATAATTTCTTCAAGCAGAATGAGGTTCTTTGTCGTATTAAGGACAAGAACGTCTACGTCATTTCTTTTCAAAATCCTACAACAGTCACCATGAAATTGTAGACGATCATTAAATGAAAAAGGCATATTTTTCAGATGATAGATTGCAATATCGATATCACTCATCGCTGTTTGTTGACCTGTCGCTTGAGAACCGAACAGGTAGGCAAAGGTTATCGCAGGATACCTTTCACAAACGTTTTTGAGTGAGGAGTGTAATTGATTCAAAATGGGCCCGGTTTTTTGTTTGCTGGTTAAATTGACTAATTGCGTGTCGAATTTTCAGAATTATTGTAGCCAATACGACCCATTTTATAAAGGGGGAATAAGAATGGGGGACAGACCACAGTTTTTTCTCCCAAGTCAGATTTTTTTTCAAGTGATGCTGTTCTAGTCTTCTTAAGAGTCTCTTTCCCAAAATGGAATATCTGCCAGTGCGTTACTATCCAGAAAGATCTTCTTGTAATTCGCCATACTTTTTTCTGTTTCTCACGAGATCCCTTATCCCTATTGTAGTTGGCATGACACACCTACTGTTATTGTTGTCTTTCAACTTATTGTATAAGTTTGAAATAATGTTGTCAATAGTCCCACCAAAACAGCTGACCAAAATGAACCGAACTTCACAATGGTCTTGACTTTTCTGAAGTTTTCATCATAATAGACAAATGAAGCGATACCTGGAAAAGTTTATCAAAGAGGATATGAAGGAAAAGATAATTCTTATATCCGGTCCCAGGCAGGTTGGTAAAACAACATTGGCCAGGCAGCTTGTCGAGTCTGATATGTATTTGAATTATGATTCCTCTGCTGATCGAAGCCTGATTATGGCTCAAGAGTGGAGCCGTGACGTTCAGCTGGTGATCTTTGATGAACTCCATAAGATGAAAAAATGGAAGTCATGGATTAAAGGAGTGTACGATACCGAGGGTACTTCTCCCGCCCTGCTGATTACCGGTTCCGCTCGTCTCGATACATATAGAAAAGGAGGTGAATCTCTGGCCGGGCGTTATTTTTCTTTTCGTCTGCACCCACTGACAGTTAAGGAAATTTGCAATTACATAGAGGAAGAACCGGCTCAGGCACTGGCTGATCTGATACGATATGGCGGGTTTCCCGAACCCTACTTGAAAAAGAGTGATACCTTTGCCCGGCGATGGCGACGGATACATACAGACACCATTATCAGAGAGGATCTGCTCGATCTGGAAAGGGTCAGGGACATAAAGTCCATTGAAATACTGATTGATCTGCTGCGAGCACGAGTTGGTTCCACAACCTCGTATACATCGCTGGCAAATGATCTCCAGGTCTCTATTCATACAGTCAAACATTGGCTGCAGATTTTGGAGAATCTCTATATAATTTTTCCCGTTCGTCCCTATCACAAGAATGTTACCCGCAGTCTTTTAAAAGAATCAAAGTATTATCTGTACGATACAGGCGCGGTGGAGGGAAGTTTCAGTGCCAGATTGGAAAATACGGTTGCCTGCGCCCTTATGCGGGAGCTTCATTTTATTGAAGATACAACTGGAAGCAGGGTAGGGTTATTTTTCTTAAGGGATAAAGAAAAACGGGAAGTTGATTTTCTTGCGGTCATAGATAGCAGGCCGGTAATGATGATCGAAGTAAAGGAAAGCGATGACTCTTTTTCCCCGGCACTCTTCCGGTTTCATGGTTATTTGAAGTCAGCCTCTCCAATGCAGATCGTTTATAACCTGAGGCATCACAAATCAAACGGTCCGGCAAAAATGATTCCTGTTGTGGATTTTCTACTGGAGATGAAACTTGTGTAACACTGTTTACGCTCAGCTTGACTTTGAAACTGGAGCAATGCCTGGACTGTTCCGTCGATGTCTGGCTGATATTGTTCCTTCTCAGCCAACACTTGTAACACATGAAGCAATGCAGAGTCAGAGGATGCCAGATCTCCAGAAATATCTGAAGGCCGTAAATTCACCTCTGCACGATTTGCTTTTGAGATGTTCGCAATAACTTCATCATCTGTCGAAACAATTACTCTATCGACGGCTAGAGATTGTAACGCTGCCTCTATAGAATAAGCAATCAATGGTCGCCCAGCGACATTTTTAATGTTTTTCCCAGGTATACCTTTAGAGCCTCCCCGTGCCGGTATCACAGCTATTGTATTCATATTTGTTCAGTTGTCTCCTGTCTTCTCTGCCAGTAAGCCATAATAACAATTCTTCTCGATAGTACTACCGGATTTTTATTCCATTACTGCCACAATAATATTCACTATGTCACAATAAACACTTTACTGTTACAATAAGAGGGATATTGTCACAATAGCCCGAAAGGAGACAAAATGAGACATTATACCAACAACGACATACAACAAATTGCCAACTCCATTGGTCTTTCACCAGAAGAACACGCAATCCTTTACCTGCTTGTGGACAGCCCGCCTCTCAAATCATCAGAGCTTATTGCCAGGCTAAATATCGGCTCACGACAACAGCTTCTACGACTGATGAAGAAAATGCTCAACAACAGTGTAATTACGAAAACGGGACAGGGACCGTCAGTCAAATATCAAGTGAACGAAGTTTCAATGGCCCAATTTTTTATGGCACTGGATTACCTGCACAGATCAGTTTGCCGGTACGACAGTAAACGATTGTCAGATTATAAACCAAACCAAAACAACCTGTTGGAGCAGGATATACAACAGGAAATGCGTATGCTTTCAAATGCGACAATCCAAAAAGGAGAAACATTAAATGATCGCATTTTCAAACGAATGATCATCGACTTTTCATGGACATCATCAAAGCTGGAAGGAAACACCTACACCATAGGAGAAACAGAAGAACTTATACAAAAATCAATCCGTTCTGACAAAAGAACTCCTTACGAAACATTAATGATAGAAAACCATGCCAATGCCGCAAAATACATTGTTAATTATTCAAAAGATATAAAAATTACTCCGATAGAAATCCGCGGGCTCCATGCGATGTTATCAAACGGGCTCCTCTCCAACCAGCATGGATGCGGCTCCATTCGATCCAATATTATTGAAATTGGCCAGTCCGCATACCACCCTGAAAACAATCCCTCCGTACTCCAGACACAACTTGAAGAAATTTGTAAAAAGGCTGTAAGTATTCACAACCCATTTGAACAATCATTTTTCCTCATGCTCCACATTTCCTACCTGCAGCCATTTATTGATATAAACAAACGCACTGGTCGTGTGAGTGCAAACATCCCGCTCCTGAAAAACAACCTCTGCCCTGTTTCGTTTTATGGCATTGACAAGAAAATGTACATTAATGGTATATTAGAATTTTACGAAACCGGAGAAACACACAGCATTTCTCGCGCATTCCTTGACAGTTACAAAGCATCAGTGCAACGCTACCGAACTGCTTTAAGCCAGGTGCTCAACTTTGAAGTAGATGTCCTTTCCAGCAGAATTGTACAACTTTTGATTAACACAGTGATAAGTAATAACAAACGACTCTCACAGCCACGACAATTCATCACAGAACAGCTGAAACAGGGTCACTATTCTCTATCTTCTGAAATCAGGGAGGAAATAGTACAAACCGTTCTTCAAATAATCAGAAGTCTTGATGAAACCAAGGCCATAGGTGCAGGAATTCCGTTAGAACATTTCAAAAAATATACAGAAATCATCACCTAATCCGCTTGCTTGCTCTTGATACCAAAGAAATGAAGCTTCAGGCATTTTACTCTTTTACTTTTTTCTTAATTTATTCCCAAGTTCGATTGTCATTTTCGCATAGGCGGGGGAATGTGTGGTCGGCAATTATTTAATTGCAATATCGTTTTCATCGAGAGGATGATTATTGCCAACTTTGGACAATGCTTTTTTAAATTTATCCCTCTTTCCTCTTGCGGCACGTTCCTCTAAATATTCTTGTGTTCTAAGAGCTGACATTTTTTCCGCAAGGGCAGTTGCAATAAATTGATTGATGGAAATGCCTTCTTCTTTGGCTATTCCTTTTACTTCTTTGTGAAGAAAATTTGGCAATCTTAAACTGATAGTACTCATAATAGCCCTCTTAATGTTAGAAATTCCCAGGGAGTTAAGGCTGTTACGCCGAACATTGAAATATTCTTGAAATCTTTTTTGTTAAAAGTGATAATATACTGACTTTCCGACTTTACCGCTAATTCAAGCACAAAATCATCTTCGGGGTCTTTGAGAAAAGGTCGCCATAAGTAGTCGATTTTATGTTGATTTGAGGCAAGGCAGATATAATCGAGAATATCGTTTAAATCCGTGGTTGTCAGGTTTGTTTGCTTAAGAAATCTATGAGCAACTTCTTCGTATTCCATGAGTAAAGGAACTGAAATATTTGTTTCGAACTCACTTTTTCCGATGAGGTTCAGCAGATAAAACGATGCTCCAGTATTATTTTTTAGTGCGGAAATAAAGACATTTGTATCTATAACGATTTGAATTATGTGCATAATGGTATTATATATGGTATGCTATGCAATGTCAATCGTGTTTGTTTGTGATGGTGGGGAATGGGGGACCACGGTTTTTTCCTGTATCTTTTAGTACCTTACTCCTGAACTTCTGTAATAAAAAACAAGAAACTGAGGAATGTGTTTTGAAATTATGTGGTTAGGTATATCACCAAGGTACTTATAACCATCAAGCTAGTACTGAAAAGAGTGCAGGAATTTTTACCGTTAATCGGTGTTAGCTGTCCCATTGTTTTATCCTCTCCAGGAGTTGTTTCATGCGTTGACACTCCTCCAACCCAAGAAGGAGTAACTTGTGGTCTTC
>CAXMTO010000405.1:0-4627 GCA_964196355.1 uncultured Myxococcota bacterium | reverse complement strand
TTAAGATGGTCTTCATCACCATTTTGAAACATCTCTGAACCGTGCTTTTTACTCATTTCTGCAATTTCTTCAAAAGAGTTGGCATGAAACTTCTTATCGCATGCTCCCCCAAGTTGTTTGCATGTCATTGTTTTCATAATTGTATCTCCTCAATGTATTGTTAAACCAGCAAATTTTCCATGTAATTATAACTTTGTAATTCATGTAGCTTTCTTCTTCCATTACAAAAGAATTATGCTGAATGCAGTGAAGTCAACAAGTAATTATATAGAAACAGTATAACAAACTTCTGGTAAGGCTATATTGCAAAATACCACGGAAGTATCGTTCAGGGAACGAGAGCATTATTCCCAGCTGTTCTGTCATGTTGTCCACGTGAGATACTTCCAGAAAATTAATAATCTGGAACCATCAATGATTCCAAAATGCATTTTTCCTGTTAGGTTATGCAGGATAATATAGGCTTTCAAAGAGTAACGAAAGACAATTTTGAATTGCTAGGGTTTTGGGACAATTTGCTGATTACATTAACAGGAATAGTCCTAACTTGCAGGTCTGCTTAAATGGTTAACATTGCCAATAATAGCATCTACTATTCCGATAACGAGTGTCCTTGCAGCCTAACAGTAGATATGTGAAGCTGATAGCTGTATCAAGTTATTTTAAGTTTGGTTTGGCAACCCAAAAGCTTGATTTTCAGTAAGAGCCTAATACCGTGAAGCGATGATTCTCGTAGAGGTAGATATGTTGGTAATCACAAAAGATCACCCCATCTTCCTAACTCCTTAATTAACCTATCAGGGTCTTTAGCATTTGTAAGCATTAACTTTTTAAAATGTTCATAATATTTGATCAAAATATAATCAAACTTGAAGCCAATACCATCTGGATTGGAATGTATTACACGGCAAGTAAACTTTACCTTGCCAAGCAATACCAAACTGAAATAATCGTCTTTAAATACTTGCGGAACACCGTCAAGCTCGATAAAAGCTCCACCAAAGCTTATATTCCGAGTTACTCCATTTAAAGCTAAGTCCCCATCGTATTTTAGCTTTGATTTGAAATTTAAAGTTAATCGTTTGTGATTTCGCCTTTCTTTTCTCATGAGCACAAGATGTGTTTAATCAACAATAAAGAAATTGAACTATGAAAATTATGCGTGTCTTCCATTTTACTTTAAAATCGGATTCAAAGAAATGAATACTGCAATGGCAAGATTCCAGAATGAAGAATAAGCATTAAAATCAGGTATTCTATCCGAACCATAACCATTGCATTGAGAGGGAATATTTTCGCTGAGCACCACTTCAATATCCCCTCATGCAGACGTTAACATTGCCGTAGGAAAGGTATTGCTTTTCGATTATCTCAATTACTTTACCTTATTCCTGTGAAGCTCCTGATTGATAGATACTGGACGGTTTGCAAACAGGAAACCAGAGAGATACAGGAAGAACCTTCCGTTGAAGTAGAAGACAAAGCGGATTACCTTCGGTTTGGCAATATATATTAATCCGGTGATTCTAAAGGCTAAGAGTATTCCTGAACATGTCCTGAGTTATCCTGGTGACAATCCTCAAAATGGTTATTTACAAAAAACGATTTAGTAGCCCTTTTTTCTTTTTATCTGGTTCGGGAAGTCCCAAATGGCGACAAATACAAACTTCTAAGTCGTGATCTGAGACATCACTTCCCTCTACTATAATCTCTTCACCAACCATTACGGCTGGTGCTACAGGTAAGTCCAAAGCAAAATAATCATCAGTCTCATATTCAGACTTTGGTTTCGAGGTAATTTCACACTCAATCTTATATTGATCACCCAACCTGGGCATCATTTGTTTGAAGTGTTTTCAGGGCTTACCGTTTGGTTTGTTTAAAAAAAAGCGTACTTTGAGCATAATATCCTCCGAATTAGCTGCTGAATTACAATAGTTGCTTATCTCAAAATCCAGTATTTCCAGTGAACTTTATTGTTTTACGCTCCTCATGTTAACCATGAATTGACTGGGCGGCAGAAAATCTACCAGTCGCAAATCGGTTCGTTCAGCCCCCTTTGCATCAAGAAAAACAATGGTTGGAACTCCTTTCACATCATACTGTTTCAAAAGCTGTTCATGGAATGGGTTACCGCCTTGAGTTACATCAACTTTAACCATAATGAAGTCCTCTCCTCCTTGCCGGACAACGTCTGGGTGATGAAATACAATTTCTTCAAACTCTCTACAAGGCGCACACCACTCAGCATAAAAATCGATGATAACCGGTTTGTTCTGAGTGGCCGCATCTTGGAGAAGTTGCTCGGAGTATGTGTTCCATGAAACTCCAGGGCCTTGGATAGCCCAGGATGTAACCCAAAAGGCTGCAAAGACCAGACAAATAGTTCCAGCTATTGTTTTCAACCATGGAAATATCTTAGAACTCGCTTGGCTTTTATCTATCCAGCCCAAATGAAGTCCGGCAGCTATTGCTACGACAACAGGTAAAACAATTTTCAGCCCTCCAGGTATAGTCGGTCGAATAAAGTAAACAGCCATGCCTACTAATACCCATCCCATCACCTTGCGCACCCATATCATCCAACCACCAGCTCGCGGCAAATGTTGCAGTTGTCCTGAAAATATAGCCAGTACGAAAAGGGGAAAACCCAGGCCAAGACTGAGAGTAAAAAAAACAAGGAATCCTAACAACGGGTCACCTATACTCGCAATCCATGTAAGCAGTCCAAGGACAAAAGGCCCGATACAGGGAGCAGCTACAACCCCTAACGTTAGTCCCATAAACAGGCTCCCGAAGTAACCGGTGTAAGTTTTCCCCGTTGCTTGATTCAAAGCTCTTGGAAGTTTAAGTTCCCAAAACCCAAAAAGGCTTGTAGCAAATATAACTAGAACACCGGCTATAACAATTAGAACGACTGGACTTTGCAGCAAAGCACCCATCAAGCCACCAGTGAGTGCCGCAACAACACCTAAAATCGAGTTTGTAAGAGCAAGTCCCATAAGATAACAAAGCCCGTGGGCCACAAGCTTTATCTGACTTGGTTTTTCCTGGGCAGCACGCCCTCCGAAAAACGAAACGGTAATCGGAATCATCGGATACACGCAGGGGGTCAGGTTTAAGGCCAGACCACCAGCAAAAATGCCTAAGAGAGTCCAGAGCATTGCCCAACCTTGAAGGGCTTGCGCAGATGGTACCGAAGTTGCTGCCTCCGACGATGCAGTTAGACCCGCCGGAGAACTATTAATGGGTAGCCCCTCTGCCTGCCATTTCGGAAAACCGTAAGGGTCTCGATAAACGTTTTTGTATCCTTGCGATACGGCCACACGGGCCGCCGAGTCACTACGGACTCATGTCAAGCCCGCTCAGTAAAAAACAAGGTCTCGTTCCTTGTCAGGTCCTAAAAAATCCTCAAGTTTGCCAGCACTCCGCCAACGCGACCACCAGGTGGGTTCCATAGGAAAATTAACTGCACCCTCAAGATGACCGGTCCGGTATTCCCATACCTGGCGAGTATCCACCAAGAGTTGCGCCGAGGGATCCGTGGTAAATCTATCGGCTAAATCTTCAGTGGTGATGATACGGTACCTGCCAGCCTTGGCTTCTGCTAACACATCATCCCAGGTAGCTTGCGCTGGTGCGTCTGGCTGTTGTCCGTTCCAGGCAAAAAAAACTGTTACCGCTATGGCTACCAGTGCCAGAACATTCGGTTTTATGGTGTTCATATTCTCACCTCTTTACCCCAGTACCTCTTCCAGCTTCGCGGTCAACTCCGCCGTATCTTTTATCTTTAGGTACATGATAACCTGATCATCGGTTGCATTGCGCGGAAAAACCGTAAAAATTCTATTTACCTCATTTCAATATACCTGTTTACTTTTATCCTACTCACTCTTCAGAAATTCAACAAATTTAAGGGGTCTGGTAGGAGGTCTCTCATTAGCGATTTTTTAGTAAAGAGTTTATGGACACTGAGATTGTACGTCAGGCAACAGACAAGACATCACGACAATATCACGCAGTGCCTGCTTGTAGATTCGCACTGCCAATATGAAGGAAATTGAAATTATTCTTAGTTGAGGTTATTCCTGTTAAGGTTTGATTTGATCTTAGCCCAATATCCTGCCAAAAAAGGAGCATCTTTACACCCGAAAAAATTCAAGATTAACTCCAGGGAACCAGTGGTAAATGGAGCATCATGATACCCTTGATGTTTCCAGACCATCAACAATCTGCAACAACCTGAAACCACTTTTAGACAGATGTAAGAAATTTGTCAGATCAGTCGCTTAAATGTTGATCGAAACAAAAAATGGGGATGCAACCCCATGCATGTCCCAATCGATGTACCGCCAAGCACCCATACTGAAACATAACTAAGAGCCGCACCCCCAATGGAGGTGCGTTCTCGTCAGTCTCGTTTCAGTAAATTGAAAAATTGGCGGTTTTCGATTGGAACGATTCTGCGTTAACGCAAAATTATATATTCTATGCTGCTAAGTATTTATTAATCCATAGGCATACCGTTGTTTTTGGTAATTTCAGTGAATAGTTAGCCGATCGTTCTGTTATCGACGAAAGCCATATTCAAGAACAAAGTATTGAGGGTTCAATTCAGCAAGAGGAC
>CAXMTO010000404.1:0-14336 GCA_964196355.1 uncultured Myxococcota bacterium | reverse complement strand
GCAAGGTGCCGGGGTGGTAATTCATGGGGTAACGACCATGCTTGGTGTGATAATTACTAGTTTCCGCGCACACAATGCACCCAATCTGCACCCACACACTTAAAAACACAAAACGGGATATCGACAGCACCTGTCAATATCCCGTTTTCACTATCAAAATTGGTCGGGGCGGTAAGATTCGAACTTACGACCTCCTGCTCCCAAGGCAGGCGCGCTAACCAGGCTGCGCTACGCCCCGACTATATTGAAAAAGGCCCGACGTGGAAATCGAGCCTGAAAGTACTGGCTCCTCGGGACGGATTCGAACCGCCGACAAGGTGGTTAACAGCCACCCGCTCTACCAACTGAGCTACCGAGGATTGGTATCATCTCTCTCCCGCCGTTGTTTTCGGTGGGGAAAATTAATGTAGGCCGAGAATATAAACCGCCAGGAAACAGGTGTCAACAGATTTCTCAGCCAGATTTCTCTTTTATGTCCGCAGTAATTCTACGCGCAGTACTCACTCTATCTGGTGTCTTTGTCACTTACTGCCCGGTGGGAAGCTTTTTAGAATTTCATCCACAGACAGATTGATATATCTGGCAACTTGAGCCTTACTCATACCTTTCGTCAAACGTCTTGTGCCTGTTCCTGTCCAGAGGATTACATGCTTTTGTGGATCCAGAATATCTATAACGATAATACCTTCTTCATACGATCTCACTGTGGTGGTTTCCTTGTCCTGCTCAGCTTGACCAGCAGACAGTGTGCCGTATCCGTAACTGGAGTAAAAGTGCTGGATCGACTCCTTTTGAACCTTGTCTTCAACTGCACCCAGCCAGTTTACAAGAAAATCGGCGTTCCCATCTTTAACAAACCCTTTTTTCTGAAGATTATTCTCTGTCGCGGCACGGACAAGAGCAGCCAACTCCGGGTTATTTACCCTTGCATTACTTCCAGGTGATGCAGTGGTGTCAAGCCAATCGAAAGTTTTCATCTCTGAAAAGTTCGCAGTCGAATTCACATCAGTTTGCACATTTACAGGAGAACACGCTGCCGCCAGACAGACAACCAGAAAGCTAATAAGGGATACTCTCATAATAATGCCTCAATAGTAATTTTGAAAATCTCTCAGATCAGCCATAATTTGGGGAAATTCCGGATTTGCCTTCTCAAGAGGAGGCTCTCCGAGGCGAGCACTGGTTGCATATATCGGATCTTTCAGCACAACACAGGCATGATCAACTTTTAAACTTTTGCGGATAGTATATTGAACCAGATGATCTTTCTCTGTTATTTGCCTGAGTCCGCTTATGGCCCTGAGCGAAATGACGTTGTCATACTCCGATGATACAGAGAAGATACGCTTTTTAAAGTTTTTATTTAATTTGAAAGAGCGGATAAGTCCATTTATTTCCCGGATTAAGCTGGAAAGCTCTTTGGCACTGTTGACGCTGATACTCGAGTAACGGTATGGATTTGGACCAATCAGGGGCATCTTCGTATTACCTGTCAAGCAGGTAATAGGGGTTCGAAGCAAAAACTCCAATATCCGTCCGACAATACCCAACCCTCCATCATAAAGACCAAGCGCGGCAGAAAAAAGATACAGGTCTCCGGTAATCGCGGGGTGAGTAGCGCCCATATAAAAACTGAGCGCCCCTCCCATCGATAAACCGCCGATGGAGAGAGAGTTCTCAGATGTCGCGGCGCTATCGATTGCAAACTCAACATTTTTCTTCCATGTCTGCAGCGAAACGCCATTCATCGCATCAGGTTTTCTCAACCCGTGACCTTGAAGCAATGGCAGGTAAACATCATACCCAAGCTTAAAATGGAAAAACTCACCAATCGCGCGTAGAAAATGGGGGGAATCGCTCAAACCATGAACCAGAACAATTGCCTTCTCCGCCCGGGTATCATGTTCCATTTTCCTCGGCTGGCAACCATCCCTGACAGTCCTATCAGAAAAGCAGGGAAATTCGGCATAATATTCATGCCATATAGTTTTTTCTTCCCCCATTTTAAACACAGTCAACTCTCCTGGCGAGACGGTTTTCTGGTCATATCATTTTCGATAAACGCTGCGATCTTCCGATGAACCCTGTTAGCTTCTTCACCATCCACAAGCACGTGCCTGTCAAAACTCAACAGACAATATTCTTTCTGATCACTTTGTATTTTCTCATAGATTTTCCGTGAGCCCTTCGGATCAACAACAGGGTTCTTATCTGCCTGAATGATCAGGGTAGGTTGTTTAATCTTTTCGTACATTTTTCCCGTAGAATCGAGAAACTCACCTATCTGGTTTACTCCGGCAACCGGATTTTTAGCATAATTAACATGAGAGTTTCCATGGGAGAACTCCATGAACTGTTTTTCTCCCTCCCCTTTCATTCTGGCCAACATCCGATTCCAGACATCAACCGCGGGCATAAAATTAGCTGAATAGTCCCTTAACTCAAATGGCGGACAAACAGCAAAGACTCCTTCAACGTTCGGAACTCTTGCAGCCAGATTCAGAGCCAGGCTGGCACCGACAGCCACTCCCCCCACAACGACACGGTCGCAAATAGCAGCCATAAGAGCAAACCCTGTCTCAACACTCTCCATCCATTCCTGATATGTTCTGCATGAGAGATCCTCGGCACTCGTGCCGTGCCCAGGCAGACGTGGCGCATAGACCCAGAACCCTTTACGCCTCAGATAGTTTGCCAGAAGCCTCACTTCTTCCGGCACCGCAAGGTAACTGTGGATAAGGACTACCCCTTTCCTTCGACTAAAAGCGGGTAACAAATAGGGTTTGCCTAAACAGGAGACACTCTTTTCAACGGGTTGCGTTTGCTGGCTACATATCTGTTCATAATTTTGCTGCTCTTTTTTTACAAGATAACGGACAAGGAGCAGTTTTAACAGAAAAGGGGGTCGCCAGGCAAGGGGTTTCAAAAACTTCTGCAGTCTATTGAGCGGCTCTATTTCATTGAGCATTATGCCAATTGGGTTATCAACCCTTCCCTTATGAAAACTTAAGGGGAGAGACAATCTGGAGCGGTCTCTTATAAGACAGTCACCATCTTTTCGTACAACTCCTTTTTCTTCAGCAAGCCTTAAAAAATTATCATATTTATTAAACCGATCATCTGTGAGCAGATGTGTCTGACACCCCTGCAGGGATCTGTGCAGGAAAAATCCATCGTGATTGAGGGCTCTGTCACTTATAAGGGAAGCAGCGTAAAAAACCTTCCTCTTAAAATTTTCTTCTTTAATTCGATTGAAGGGGTACTCCTTGAGAAAATAGGCATATAAATGCTCATGATTTACGGTGGTCAACGCATAAATATCGCGCATGTACTGCTGCATGATTGTATATGCTGTGGTCCGCATCTTCCCCTTCAGCTCATCGGGCAGAGAATATCCGTGGATTCCATTCCTGCGCATATCCTTCTGCAGCCACCGAGGGTCAAGAAATCCATCGATCTCTATCGGCTTGCCAAACCGGATATCCAGATCAACGCCGGAAAGCAGCATCGTTCCCTCTGTCATAAGTTCCTCAACCATCCTCTCAGAGATGTCCTTTACCAGTTTAGAGGCAAGAGTAGAGGCTATGTTCTCCATAGCCCGGATAGGATAGTAGGTGAGATTTACAGGAACAATCGCTGTCGGTTGTTCCTGTATGGCCGAAAGGCTTTCAATATTCAAATTATCGAGGAGCGGCTGGATTTTCGATGAAGAGGACTCTGCAAGCTCAAAGATATACTTGCGATACAGCTCGGCCCTCAAGGCCAGCGCAGCGGCTCCTGTGCGGGGCTCATGCATACCGCTTGGATGGGCAATCATGAACTTTCCGCCGTCCATGGTTTTTTTGGTCTTCACCATGCTGCCTTCAGGGAAAATAATCCAGTTTGCTTCCCCTGTCAGCAGGCTCTTGACAATCAGTTCATCTCTATCGGGATCGCGGGTGGACACAACACCGATAAGATCAAAAAATCCCCCCAGGCCGCCTTTGAACAGCCCGGCGTCTGCAAGTGACCATACTGGTGTCTCTGTTAAACTGTAGATATAAGATGGAAGTAAAAGTGTCTCAATGCGGGTAAAGTGGTTGATCACAAAGATCGTCGGTCCGGACGGAATATTCTCTTCGCCGTGGACAGCAATATCGGCCTTGGACAAACGGGAAAGCGCTTTAATCGCAAGGCCGGTGGTAAGATATGCAGATCGATTCATAGCGACCCTGGATCAGGTTACGAATCATCTGTGATTTCACCTGAAATCACATGAGAACAAACACCCCGGGGCCGCCTTAGATATCGTTTCCTAAAAGCAGGAACAGCAAAGCCATTCGGATATAGAGACCGTTCTCCGCCTGCTCGAAATATTGCGCCCTGGGATCTTCATCTACTTCTCGAGCTATCTCATCGACACGCGGCAGAGGATGCATAATGATACTCTCTTCTTTCATTAATTTAACTTTTTCCGTATCAAGTATATATTTTCCTGCAGCACGTTTGTAATCTTCCAGATCATGAAAACGTTCTTTCTGAACGCGGGTCATATACACACAATCCACAAGCGGCAGTATTTTTTCAAGAGAATCTTCCTCTTCCCATTTAACGTTGTTTGTGGTGAGGTAGTTTTTGAGATCATCATCCATCTTACAAACCGGTGGTGAAACAAAATAAATCGTGATGTTCTCATATTTTGTCAGCAGATAGGAAAGCGACCTCACTGTACGTCCATATTTCAAATCTCCCACCATGGCTATTGACAATCCATCGATAGCAGGGAAGCTGTCCTTGATTGTGTACAAATCGAGTAATGCCTGGGTCGGATGCTGACCGGAGCCATCACCGGCATTCAGCACAGGAACTGAAGAGGCTTCTGCCGCTCTTTTGGCACTGCCCGGTTCATTGTGCCGCATGACGATTAAATCTGCATATCCGCACATTACACGCGTGGAATCATACAGAGTTTCTCCTTTTGCAGCGCTGGAAAACTCTTTTGCGTTTTCAGTGGTGAGAACAGTACCGCCGAGCCTTGCCATAGCACTCTCAAATGAAAAACGGGTACGCGTTGATGGTTCATAAAAGAGAGACGCCATAACCTGACCTTTCAGAGCTTCGGAATAGCGCCTTGGTTTCGCCGAAAGATCTTTTTTCATCTCATCTGTAACACTGAAAAGTATATCCAGCAGCTCCAGATCAAATTGCTGGGATTCGTAAACATGCTCCAAGTTAAATCTTCCCACCTTACCCCTCCTTGTATTGTGTTAGCCGTTCAGTACCTTCTTAATCCTTTCCAACGCCCAGTCGACCTCTTCTTTCTTAATAACAAGGGGAGGTGCAAATCGAATAATATTGGTATGTGTCTCTTTACATAGGATTCCAAGATCTTTCAGTTTTTCAGCAACTCCCCTGGCACCGCCCTCGGTGCCCTCATGAAGCTCGATGGCAATCATCAGGCCACGACCTCTGGTATCCTTTATGTTTTTATTCTCGATTTTTTTCAATTCCTCAAGAAAATATGCTCCCATCTCTCTGGAATTTTTGACCATCTCTTCATCGACAAGAACTTTTAATGCCACCCTGGCGATGCTGCAGGCGAGGGGGTTCCCTCCAAAGGTGGAACCATGCTGACCGGGTTTTAAAATTTCCAGAACTTCTTTGTTGGAAAGTACCGCGGATACGGGATAAAAACCACCTGAAAGTGCCTTGCCAATCAATGTCAGGTCAGCTTCAATGCCCTCATGTTCTTCCGCCAGAAGCGCTCCTGTCCTGCCAAGGCCCGTTTGAATCTCATCGAGTACAAGGATCACATTGTTCTCTTCACAAATCTCCCTGACCCTTTTTAAATACCCGTCCGGTGGAATAATAACCCCTGCCTCTCCCTGAATCGGTTCCACCATAAACGCTGCTGTATTTTCCGTAATTGCATTTTCAAAGGCCTCTATGTCACCAAATGGAATGATTTTAAATCCGGGTGCAAAGGGTCCAAAATTATCTCTGGCATTTTCATCTGTGGAAAACCCGACAATAGCCAGTGTACGCCCGTGAAAATTATCAGAACAGACAATGATCTCGGCTTTATCCTTTTCTATCCCTTTGACTTCATATCCCCATTTACGAACGCATTTTATAGCGGTTTCAACTGCTTCAGCCCCGCTGTTCATGGGCAGTACCTTATGAGAATTAGTCAGCTCGCACAATTCCTTATAGAGCAGGGGGAGCTGATCATTGCGAAATGCCCTGGAGGTTAACGTCAGTTTCTGTGCCTGTTCTATCATTGCCTGAAGGATTTTGGGATGGCAGTGCCCCTGGTTCACCGCTGAATAGGCAGCCAGACAGTCCATATATTTATTACCGTCAACATCCCAGACCCAGACGCCCTCGCCTCTGGTAAGTACTACATCCAGAGGTTTATAGTTAGCGGCACCATAATTACTTTCTAATTCGATATATTCCGATGTTTCCATAATCACCTTCTCCTACCCCGATAATCGGGAAAATTAGTTCTGTTTAATGTTTTCTGCGGTTCTCAAGAAGACATGACGAGAAGCGTATTTTTCACTGAGCAGATCGAAGAATCTGGGTCCCTGCCATTCCCTGCACACTATCATAAATATGTTCAATCGATGTTATCACTGCCCGCTTTCCACTGCTTTGAACAAATTGCAGAGCAGCTGTAACCTTAGGCCCCATCGAGCCAGTTCCAGCCTTATCACCGCGAAGAAATTCCTCTGCCTCATCACTATTCATCCGCTGGATAAGCCGCTGTCCGGGGAGATTGAAATCAGCCAGGACACCATCAACGTCTGTGGCGATTATCAGCAGATCGGCACCAATTTCAGCAGCCAGGAGCGAACTGACCAGATCTTTGTCTATCACTGCATCCACCCCGTTGAACGCACGTCCATTTCTGACCACAGGAATCCCCCCGCCGCCGCAGCAGATGACGATAAATCCAGACTGTATCAACCGTTCTATCTCTCTTTTTTCGATGATAGTCAACGGGGCAGGTGATGCAACAACACGCCTGAACCCTTTGGGGGTTTCCACGGTGGGATAGTCTAATTTTGCAGCTTCAACCGGAGTAAAAAAAGGTCCAATGGGTTTCGTCGGATTAATGAAGGCAGGATCATTTTCATCCACCACCACATAGGTGATCAGAGAGACCAGTGGGTTGAACACATCACTCTTTTCCATGAGGGCTTCATCCAATATCGATTCAATCATATATCCGATCTGCCCCTGAGTCTGGGCCACAAGAATTTCCAGGGGAAGTTTGGGAACGGCGTCACACGATTCCTGCTGCAGCATGAGATTGCCTACCTGGGGCCCATTCCCATGGGTAATGATAATCCTGTAATCGTCTGCAAGCGAGGCGATCTGACGGATGGGAATCCTCAGATTTTCGAATTGCTCGGCAATGGTTCCCTCCTGTCCCTTCTGAATAAGGGCATTACCACCGAGGGCGATGAGCAGTGTGGGTTTTGTGCCATTGTCGGCTTTCTGGTTCAAAGTCATATTTTTACTCATTAATGATCCTGAAGCATCTCTTTCACAAGTTCACCCAGGGTGGGTATGCTGTTATCACGATAATGATAGAAAACCCGCAAAGTTGGCTTTTCTATATTCATCAGACGGCTCAAATCAATGGGAGTGGCCGAAACGACTATATCACAGTCACAACTATTAATTGTCGCCTCCAGGTCGCTGACCTGCTGCTCCCCATAACCCATTGCCGGAAGAACTTTACCCACTGCAGGATAGGTCTCAAAAGTCTGCTTAAGACTGCCAACAAGGTAGGGACGCGGATCAACAATCTCACCCGCCTTGAAGCGCTCTGCTGCAATAACACCGGCACCGAATTTCATCTGACCGTGGGTAAGGGTCGGACCATCTTCAACAACCAGAACACGCTTACCGGCCATGGTCTCTCCGTTTTCCACTGTCACCTCAGAATCAGCCAGCACAATCCGTGCATTGGGGTTATATTCTGCGATGGTCTGTTTCAGTGTTTCCACATCCCTGGGATCAGCGCTGTCCACCTTGTTAATTACGGCTATATCAGCCAGCAGCATATTGGTTTCGCCGGGATGAAAGGTGGTTTCATGACCAACACGGTGGGGGTCGAAGACAACCACATTCACGTCCGGCTTGAAAAACGGTGTATCATTATTGCCGCCATCCCAGACTACTATATCGGCCTCTTTTTCTGCCTCACGCAGAATTTTTCCATAATCGACACCTGCATAAATAACCGCACCCATATCGATGACCGGTTCATATTCCTCCCGCTCTTCAATGGTACAGGCGTGCCTGTCCAGATCTTCATAGGTCTCAAAACGCTGTACAATCTGCCGGGTTAAATCCCCATACGGCATAGGGTGCCGTACGGAAACGACCTTCTTACCTGCATCCTGAAGAGTCCGTACAATCTGCCTGCTGGTTTGAGATTTACCGCAGCCGGTACGAATTGCACAAACCGACACCACCTTTTTTGAGGACTCCAGCATAGTATACTGGGCTCCGATAATGATAAAATCAGCTCCCGCCGCAGTTGCCTGGGAGGCCTTATGCATGACCTCCGTGTGAGGGATATCGCTGTAGGAAAAGGCGACAAGATCAACATTGTTTTCTTTGATCATGTCCATCAATTTTTCATCGCTTTCGATGGGAATCCCCTTTGGATACATAGCTCCCGCTATTTCCGGAGGATACTGACGACCATCAATATCGGGAATCTGAGTGGCGGTAAAACAGACGACATTATACCGTTCATTATCTCTGAAATAGACATTGAAGTTATGAAAATCTCGACCGGCAGCACCCATGATAATGACATTTTCTACCATTTTTCTTTCCCCCTGATCATTGGTCATGTAAAGATTGAGCTGAACCCATTCAGATAAATAAACCGTCGCGGGCTGTCATGTTCAAAATGACACTTAACTCCCCAGCGTAGCGACCATAACCGCCTTGATTGTATGCACCCGGTTTTCAGCTTCATCAAATACAACTGAAGCCGGAGATTCAAACACTTCCTCTGTGACTTCCATTGCCTCTATACCAAAACTCTGATAGATTTTTTCACCGATCGCAGTATCACGATTATGGAAGGCCGGAAGGCAGTGCAGAAATTTCACCGCCGGATTGCCCGTCTTCTCCATCATGTCAGCATTCACCTGGTAGGGAAGAAGTTCAGCAATCCTCTCTTTCCATACATCTTCAGGCTCTCCCATGGAGACCCATACATCTGTGCAGAGAAAATCACACCCCTTGACACCGGCCTCAATATCCTCAGTAATTGTTATCTGGGCGCCGGTCTCCTTTGCAATATCAAGGGCTGTTGCAACCAGCTCCGGATCAGGCTGAAGGTTTTTGGGTGAAACAGAACGATAATCCATCCCCATTTTTGCAGCACCGACCATCAGGGAATTGCCCATATTGTTTCTGGCATCTCCGGTATAGGCAAAAGCGATCTGATCAAATGGCTTGCTGGAATGCTCCCGAACCGTGAGCAGATCAGCCAGTACCTGTGTCGGATGAAATTCATTGGTCAGCCCGTTCCATACCGGCACACCCGAATATTTGGCCAGCTCTTCCACCTTGGACTGCTCAAATCCACGATATTCAAT
Source organism: uncultured Myxococcota bacterium (assembly GCA_964196355.1). Classification (GTDB taxonomy): domain Bacteria; phylum Desulfobacterota; class Desulfobulbia; order Desulfobulbales; family Desulfocapsaceae; genus Desulfomarina. The sequence goes on along the minus strand of CAXMTO010000404.1, from coordinate 4,722 downwards.
GCCGTCATACATGCGGCCCAGTACCCTGGCGGTATCTTTTATTGATTCTTTGTTCCCCATCTGTGAACCGGTCGGCCCAAGATAAGTGACATGTCCGCCCTGATCATAAACAGCCGTTTCAAATGCACACCGTGTACGGGTTGACGCTTTCTCAAAGATTAACACGATATTTTTCCCCTTGAGTGTCGGCTGCTCAAAACCCCCATATTGGGCCTTTTTCAAGTCGGCCGAAAGTCCGAGCAAAAACTCAATTTCCCTGGGTGAAAAATCTAAAAGTTTTAAGAAATTTCTGTTCCTGAGATTGAATGCCATCTGTTCCTCCTCACCCCTGTAAACGGGCTACCTTTATTTTATGCAACCATGAACCTGGCAGGTTGCACAACAATTCATCATATGATATAATAATTGAATTTATATATAACATCAACCAGCCTGTCAAGAAAAGAATTCTGCCTAAAACGCGCCAAGAGATACAAACAATATGACCAGGAACACCATGCACCGCAAGCTCTACGAACATGTTGAAGAGGCAATCGGCTTACAAATCATTACCGGTGAGCTCAAACCCAGAGAAACATTGCCCAATGAGGATGCTCTCTGCACAGAATTCGGTGTCAGCCGAGGGGTCATCCGGGAAGCAGTGAAAGTGCTGCAGAAAAAAGGCCTCGTTCAGCCGCGTCCCAAAATCGGAACCCAGATCCAGCCAAGGAGTCAGTGGAATCTGTTCGATGCTGACGTCTTAGTCTGGAAATTAAAAGCCGGACAGCAGTTGCTGTTTCTGGAAAAAGTAACTGAAGTCCGAGGGCTTATTGAATCAGAAGCGGCGAAATTCTCTGCTCAGCGAGCCACCGCGGAAGAAGTTGCCGAGATCCAGCTCCTCTTCAATCGATTAAACGACATCCTGAGCGATGAAGAGACATTTACTTACGAGACGTATCTCCAGGCTGACATGGCATTTCATACCGCCATCCTGGAGGCTTCTCACAATGAACTGCTGGCACAAATCGGCCGTACCATGCGCCATGCAGTCCAGACAGCGCGTCAGGCGGACAACAATGAATTTAACATATTACAGATCTCACACGCATTTCACGCCGCGATCGTGAAGGCGATTACCCGCAAAGATCCGGATGGAGCCTATACCGCATCCCGCGAAATGTTTGACCAGATCTGGAAATATATGCCTGAAACTCGGGATACCAGCATAAAATAGAACTACAGGTGGTGACTTTTATGAAGAAAAAAACTGTCCGCATAATTGGAATCCCCATGGATCTGGGCCAGAACCACAGAGGCGTAAACATGGGACCCAGCGCCGTGCGTTATGCCAGCCTGGATAAATCTCTCAGTAAACTCGGCTACACCATTTATGACAGCGGAGATATCACTATCCCCGGTCACTACGCCCTTGCCGACACCAGCCTCGGGGCGCGGCTGCCGCTTATCCGCAAGGCCTGCAGGGCAGCCTACAAACTCGGGAAAAAAGCGATTCAAAAAGGCGAAATACCTCTTTTTCTGGGAGGTGATCATTCCGCTTCTATCGGTTCCGTTGGAGGCGTGACCGACTCTACTGAAGTCGGCCTGATCTGGATCGACGCCCATGGTGATTTCAACACGCCAGCAACATCGGCCAGCCAGAATATACACGGCATGGCTCTGGCTGTTCTTCTTGGCCAGGGGCCAAAGGAGCTTGTCAATGTCGGCAGACCCGGACCCAAGGTCAAACCGGAGAATGTTTCTCTGATTGGGGTACGGGATCTGGACGAAAAAGAAAAGCAGCTGATCAAAAACTCTGGCTGTGCTGTCTATTCAATGCGTGATATCGATGAAATTGGCATTCGCGCCGTTCTTACCCGTACCCTGAAACAGTTTAAACATCTGAAGAAAATCCATATCAGCCTTGATCTGGATGTGATGGATCCTCTGGATGCGCCGGGTGTCGGCACCCCCTCCCAGGGCGGTCTTACTTACAGGGAAGGGCAGCTGATTATGGAGATCATCGCCGACACAGGTAAGCTCCATTCGATGGATCTCATGGAGATAAACCCAATTCTTGATATCCAAAACAGAACAGCCCAGATGGCTGTTAATCTGGTGACTTCACTTCTAGGTAAAAAGATCCTCTAGGAGGCGAAACTTTCACCCACCAATTTAACTGCCAAAACCATAGAATCCGGGAAACAGCACAATAGATATCAATACAAATACCTGAATTAAAATAAAGGGTATTACTCCTCTGTATATATCCACTGTCCTCACCTCCGGCGGAGAGACACCTTTTAGATAAAAGAGGGAGAAACCAAAGGGCGGCGTCAAAAACGATGTCTGCAGGTTCATGGCAATAAGGATTGCAAACCAGAGCGGATCAATACCAATCGTTGCTGAAATGGGCAACAGGATGGGAACAACAATATATGATATTTCAATAAAATCGATGAAAAATCCCAGGGCGAGGATGGTAAGCATGGAGAGAATAAGAAACCCCCATTTCTCACCGGGAAGCGTAGTCAGGAAATCTTCAACAATATAATCAGCCCCGCTGTAAACAAAGACCATGGAGAAAGCCGTGGCACCCATAAGGATGGCAAAAACCATGGCCGTTATCCGTACGGTCTCCTGAAGTGACTCCTCAACCGTATTCCAGCTGAGTTTTCTATACATTGCTGCAAGAGTGAGCGCGCCAACGGCACCGACAGAGGCAGACTCCGTTGGTGTAGCAATGCCCATAAAAATAGACCCGAGCACCATAACGATCAGAGTCAGAGGAGGAATAATAGCCAGCAGGGCCTTTCCAATTCTCACTCCTTTCTCTGTTTCCCCGGTATCGGGAATAGCAGGAGCCGCCTCTTTATCGAAAAAAGCGATACAGAGAATATAAATAACATACATTCCGACAAGAGCCAGGCCCGGCATCAATGCCACTTTAAACAGATCTCCAACAGGCAGCTGAAAGACATCACCCAGGATAATGAGCACAATTGAAGGAGGAATAATCTGCCCCAGAGTGCCAGACGCGCAGATAGTCCCGGTAGCCAGCTTTTTTGAGTAGCCGTACTTCAGCATTACCGGCAGGGAAATAATACCCATGGCAACAACCGATGCACCCACAACACCTGTTGAAGCGGCAAGCAGGGCCCCAACCAGTACTGTACTGACGGCAACCCCTCCACGGACCCTGCCAAACAGTGCTCCCATGGCTTCGAGAAGCCGTTCAGCGAGTTCAGATTTCTGTAAAACGATGCCCATAAAAATAAAAAGAGGTACCGCCATCAGAATCGTATTGGTCATAATGGCATAGAGCCGAAACGGCATCATGGAAAACATCAGAAAAAACTCTTCAAAGACTGCTGCTATAGTCGCATCCGGGATCAGCTCGATAAAAGCTGCAGCGATTCCAAAGAAAATCGACACCGACCCGAAGGTAAAGGCTACCGGGAAGCCAATCACCAGCATCAGCAGGGCTGCAAAAAACATGACTATCCCTATCATTTTGCACCCCTGTAAAGATTTATATTTTTGATAACAAAGCCGACAGCACTGAAGATCAAAAAGATCATTGCAGTGGGGATCATCGATTTAATGATCCATCTGTGGGTCAAGCCGCCAGGATCTCCGGAGATTTCACCGAGTTTAAAGGCATCAACAACAAAGTCAATTGAACCGAAGGTTACGAGGAGTGTGAGAGGAAGGAGAAAGAACACAGTACCAAAAATATTTACAAGAGCCTTGGATTTCAGGCTGTACTTTTCGTAGAGAAAATCGACCCGAACATGGCCGTCATCTTTTAAGGCCACACCCACGCCATAAAGAATGACAACTGAAAAAAGATGCCATTCCATCTCCTGCATCCCGACAGAGCTGTTATGAAAGAAATAGCGCATGATAACGTCAAAAAAGACGTTCAAGATCATCAGCATCAGCAGTAACGACGTTATTTTGCTTACCCAGCTAATCACCAGATCGAAATAACTTTCCAACTTAATCAGCATTGGCAATCTCGTAAAACCTCACAATTAAGAATAGCTTTTCCCTTCATCGACACTCTTTGTTAGAACCTGCAGTATACAAAAAAATGCCGCCTTTTTTACAAAAAACACGGCATTTCTTTTATTTAGTGCCTTACTCCTGAATTTCTATCATGAAAACCAAGAAATCCGGGGAGCATTTTGAAATTAGGAACTTAAAGTAAGCAACAAGGCACTTATACCCTGCGAGCAGGTACTGAAATGAGTACTGGCTTTTTTATGATTAACCGGTGTCAGCTATAAATCAACAACTCTGACAGCCACTTACTCCCCTACAAGCTCTGAAGTCTGCAGGTAATAATATTCGGACATCTTGGTCCACTTTCTTGCCTTGGCCATGTACGCCTGCTGAGAATCATAAATAGTTTTAAACTCTTCATTCTCAGCGGAATATCCCGCAAATACTTCATCTGTCGCCTTCTTCATCGCTTTCAAAACCTCCGGCGGGAAGCTTTTGATTTTGATATTCGGATACTCAGTTTCCATTTTTGACCATGCTTCAGAACTCATATGAAAATTCTCCGCGATCATGTTGACACTGGCTGCCTTCATGGCAGCTTTCAAGATGGCCTGGTATTCCGCAGGAAGCTTATCAAAGGCTCTCTTATTGATGAAGAAATGCATATCTGCTGCAGGCTCATGCCAGCCTGTGTAGTAATACGGGGCAATTTTATGAAAACCCATTGTAATATCCATT
>CAXMTO010000403.1:0-5364 GCA_964196355.1 uncultured Myxococcota bacterium | reverse complement strand
TCGAGCGACCATATCTTCGATCATGGCAGCGTTTGAGAAACCCACAAGATGGTGTATAGGCTGATCTGGTATGTCCCAGGTTTCAATGACCGGCACCATGGTCGTTTTTAGAATCTGGCGGGCACGAGCAGTATGTTCACCGCCTGTTAGAATGATTCCTTCAGGCCGACGCTGCAGCATTGTCTCAATAAGCTGCTCCTCTCTTTTCAGATCGTACCCTGTATATCCTACGAGGATCTGTTTTCTTTCGGAAGCAAGTGACTCTGAAATACCATGGACCGTCTCAGAAAAATTGGAATTGTTAAATGATGGAATAAGGACTGAAATAAATCCTGTTTTCTTTGATGACAGCGTGCCAGCTGATAGATCAAGGACATATCCCAGTTCTTCAACGGCAGCCATGATTTTCTCACGGGTCGCTCTGGAGACTGACTCACCTCCTTTCAGGGCCCTGGAAACAGTCATCGCCGACACCTCTGCCCTGCGAGCTACATCAGCCATGGTAGGGTTACGATTTTTCGATATCAAAACAAGGTACCTGACAGAATGTAATTTCAGTGATGCTCGGAACCAAATTCCATTTGATTTAAAAATTATGTTATCGATATCATAACCGAGTTCATAAATCTATGCATACTATTCTTATCACAAATGTCAGCCTACCTCGAGAGCCAGGCTTCCGCTTCCTCTTTCTGATCTCTGCGAAAAGCCTTGATTTCCAGACCTGGGAACAGATAACCCTCAAATTCGCTTATTGTTTTTAACCACATCTTATCGGTCAATACTGCTGCACGATCAAATTTTCTCATGAGCCCGAACATCGCGGGAAGCCTTGAAAATTCAATTCCGATTGCACCAAGTGTCGGAATTTGAAAGTCAATGATTTCATACAGCATTTTTCCATTTTCAATATTCTTCGATTTACTTACAAATTCGTCTAAAGCAATTCTCATACTCTCAGTGTTCAACCTGCCACTCATTTTGACATCCAGGCGATTATTTCCATGAGGTATTATCTTAAACATAAACACTCCCTTTCACAGATAAAACGAGTTACTCTCCCTTCGTTTCCTCCTTTAACAGTCTTGCCAACTCACTGCCTGCCTCAAATGCTTCATTAAGGTAATCGTCTCGTTTGTCGATCTCACCCTTACGATCCACTCCTCTGCAGAGAACGGTTTTCCATAAGCCAGCACTCAGGACATCAAAAAAATATTTGACTGTGAGAATGGCTCCATCAAAGAGTTTTTTTCCGGTTGTAGCCCCAACGGAAATAAATAGCCCTTTGCGCGTTTTCGGCCCCGCACCAAAAGCTTGCTTTTCAATCCAATATTTCCGAACCCAAAGAGACTGGCATCTGTCCATAAAAATTTTTGTATGTGCACTTACCGAATAAAAAAAGACAGGTGACGCAAGCATAATCCCGGTGCTGGATTCGAGTTTTGCAAGAATTTCCGGAAAATCATCGCGTATGGCACATTCTCCGGTTTTAATGCAGGCATATATTTCCAGGCATGGCGAAATTTTATAGTCCCGGAGAAATATTTCTTCCACATGGGCACCCTCCTCACGAGCACCAGCTACTGCCTGTTTAAGCAGGGTGGCACTATTGCCATCGCGTCTCGGACTGCCGTAAATTGCTATAATTTCAACCATGTAACCTCCTGATGAATGACGATGTACCGGTGTAGGCCTAATTTTTTTGGACCGACTTTCTTCGATATTTTTTAAGTGATTTCCTACCTCAATGAGGGTGCTTGGCAATGACTGTAATGTTTATGTCCTTCTATCGCGTGTAATTGATGGATTAGTAAAAGTCTTCTTCGTCATTCCCGCGCAGGCGGTAATCCAGAATGTACTGAAATGACTAGATTCACGCCTGCGCGGGAATGACAAAAAGCTACTGAATTGAGGTTTTTACGAGACCATCATTTATAGTAACTGAAATAAAAAACGTGATCAAGCTCAAACAGTTAGGTAGAGTACTCACTGTCAGACGGTCTTCAGTACTGGCAATACCTGCAGGCCGGATACTGCATTGTCCGGCTGTTTTTCATCATCGACAGGAGGGGAGTTTAACACCCCACAAGGGAATATAAGTACCTTGAAGGCGTCTCTAACATTATGATTTCAAGTAAGTATATTTATTTTCAGTCATTCAGTTCAATACCCCCTTGTGGGGTGCAAAAAATAAGAATTTTAAGAGTAAGGTAATAAATAACCAAGGAGAGACGTTATGTGTAAAAGATCTTTTCAGTTGAGTTGTACGCGTGTTGCAGTAATGGCGGGCTGCGCAATACTGCTGTTCACCCAGACAGTCTATTCATCTGCGATCCTTGAAGGGCAGCGGATGCACCCCGTACAGGGAAAGGAAGGCATGGTCGTCACCAGTCACTTTCTTGCCACCCAATCTGCCCGGGAGGTGCTGCAAAAGGGTGGTAACGCCATCGATGCGGCTGTGACTGCAGCGTTTTCACTGGCGGTTACCCAGCCTCGGTCGGGTAATATCGGCGGGGGTGGTTTTATGCTGATTTCATCCGAACAGAGGGATGGAGTCGTGGCTATCGATTATCGAGAAAAGGCTCCAGGCAAGGCGACTGTAGATATGTTTCTCGATAAGGATGGTAACGCCGACAGCACCGTCTCACGATTCTCCCATCTGGCAGCAGGTGTTCCTGGAACCGTTGCTGGTCTTGCCATGGCGCTTGAAAAATATGGAACCATAAGCCTGAAAGAGGCGATGGCCCCAGCAATTACATTAGCTGAAGAGGGGTTTATTGTCACTCCGCGTTTCAGTAATGGGCTCAAAAAGAGGGAAAAGAGACTTAAGAAATGGGCGTCTTCAAAGAAGATTTTCTATAAAGCGGATGGCAGTTACTATGAACCCGGTGATCTCTTCATCCAGAAAGATCTTGCCGCAACACTAAATCGCATCTCACAAAACGGTATCAGGGAATTTTACGAAGGCAGAACCGCCGAACTGCTTGTGGCTGAAATGGCAAAGCATGGCGGCCTCATTACCATGGATGATATGAAAAATTATTCGCCGGGTTTCAGGACGCCGGTACATGGCAACTACCGGGGGTATGATATTTACTCCATGTCTCCGCCCAGCTCGGGCGGGGCACATGTGGTACAGATATTAAACATCCTCGAAGGGTATCCCGTCTCAGAATATGGTCATAACTCAGCAAAACCCATCCATTTGATGGCAGAGGCAATGAAGCGGGCATATGCCGATCGTTCATTCTATCTGGGTGATGAGGATTTCATCAAGGTGCCGCTGAAAGGGTTGACATCAAAAAAATATGCTGCCGCTCTTCGTGGGGGAATCGATACTGAAAAAGCGACTCCGAGCAGTACTATCGCCCCTGGTAAGCCGCTGCCCTATGAGAGTAATGAAACGACGCATTTTTCTATTGTCGATAAGTATGGCAATGCTGTTTCCAACACCTATACCATCAACTTCAGTTATGGCTCCGGTATCGTGGTTGAAGGTGCAGGCTTCCTTCTTAACAATGAGATGGATGATTTCTCTGCAAAGCCCGGTGTGCCCAATGCTTACGGTCTGATCGGCGGCGAAGCAAACAAGATCGAACCAGACAAACGGATGCTCAGCTCCATGTCGCCGACCATCGTCAAGCAGGAGGGTAAAAACTTCCTGGTAACCGGAAGCCCGGGTGGTTCCCGCATTATAACCACTACGCTGCAGGTGATCATGAATGTTATAGATCATGGCCTCAATATTCAAAGTTCGGTGGCGGCTCCGCGTATCCACCATCAGTGGCTGCCTGATCAACTGCGTATTGAGGAAGGTCTCAGTCCCGATACCATCAAGGCGCTGCAGGGTATGGGCCACGAAGTGAAACAGAAATCGGCCATGGGTGCTATCCAGTCGATATTAGTCAGGGATGGCATGATGTATGGCGGCGCAGATCCGCGCAGATCGACCGCGCTTGCAGCCGGCCTTTAGTACCTTACTCCTGAAACACTGCAATTAAAAATAAGAAACTGAGGAATGTATTTTGAAATTATGTGGTTACATATGCCCACCAAGGTACTTATACCCCTCAAGCGAGTACTGAAAAAGAGTACAGGATTTTTTTACCGTTTACCGGTGTTAGTACCTTACATCTGAACTTCTGTCATAAAAAACAAGAAACCGAGGAATGTCTTTTGAAATTATGTTGGTAGAAATATCACCATGGTACTTATACCCCCTTGTGGGGTGTTAGTGCAGGACCTCCTTTATAACTGACGAATCCGACACCGGAAGAAATGTAATGTGGTCATGCAAAAACCCCTTGACTGTATCCAAGGTATGCATGTAACCTGACCGCCTGCCACATCTGGCTGCCGGCAGCTCTTGTTTCAATCTCGGGTGCTGGAAGAACTGGTGATTTGATTTTTGTGGCAGGATGAGGACTCTGCTCAATGGTAACACGCTTTGACTGACTGTTTAAACACTTGAATTATTAACATTAACTCAGGAGGTAGGTAGATGGTATCGAAACAGACTTTAACCCGCGGTTTTTTTGCAGCAGCTGTGGTCTGCGTCATGATGTTCATGCTGTGTGTTCCAGCACAGAGTAAAACGTTCAAATGGGCATTTCAGTCTGACGCAGGTTCAATGGATCCTTATACCATGAACAACACAATGACTCTTGGCTTCACCGCCAACGTCTACGAGGGACTGGTGAGACACGCTAAAGATGAAGCCATTGAGCCAAGTCTGGCGACCAGCTGGGAAGTGACTCAGCCGGATGTCTGGCGTTTCAATCTCCGTAAAAATGTCAAATTTCATGATGGATCACCTTTCACCGCCGATGACGTGATTTTCTCCTGGAAAAGAGCGAATAACAAGGGATCAGATATGAAATCCTTTGTGTCGGGCATCAAGGACATCAAGAAAATTGACGACCACACCATCGATATCGTCACCAAGGGCCCATGGCCTCTTCTTCTCAATGACATTTTCAGATGGTATATAATGCCAAAGAAGTGGTGTGAAGATAATAACAGTGTGGAAGTGTCTCTTATGACTTCGACTTCAGAAGAGACCTACGCCACCAGGCATGCCAACGGAACCGGCGCCTTCATGCTGAAGAGCAGGGAACCCCAGGTAAAAACAGTCTTTGTACCTAATCCTGACTGGTGGGACAAGAGGACCGATAACGTAACCGAGGCCATATTTACACCTATTAAATCTGCTGCTACCCGAGTTGCATCGCTGCTCTCTGGGGAACTTGACATGATCTATCCACTTCCCATTCAGGATGTGGCCCGTGTTAAGAAAACGAAGGGATATGTTGCTATTCAGGGGATGGAAGTAAGAACGGTTTTCCTCGGTTTCGACACCTACCG
>CAXMTO010000402.1:0-4271 GCA_964196355.1 uncultured Myxococcota bacterium | reverse complement strand
GATTATTGGTTCTTCGAGGAAGTTGCTTATTGGCCTGAGGATGCTTGAAAAGCTCCAGGACCGGGAAATGCTCCGTGCTATCAAGGACTCGCTTACAATCGGCGAAAGCTATTATGAAGGCGATTATACTTCTGTTACCGGCAATGTTACTACACCTTTTCGGGCTTTTTTCAAGGCAATAAAAACTACAGAAGAAATCACTATCGGAGGTGTCGGTATTGTTGAAGATTTCACTGAAAAAAAACAGTCAGAAGAACTGATTCAATACCATGCCTCTTATGATCCGTTGACCGGGCTTTCAAATCGTCGTTTGCTGATCGACCACTTGGGCACTGAAATGTCACGTGCCCGGAGGCATGGTCATTTCGGTGCTTTGCTGTTTCTTGATCTGGATTATTTTAAAACTATTAATGATTCACTTGGTCATTCGGTGGGTGATGAACTACTTCAAATTGTGGCAAAACGTATTACAGAATGTATCCGGAAAGAAGATACGGCTGCCAGGATGGGTGGGGATGAATTTCTTATCATTATCACTGAGCTGGATAATACGATTGGGCTTGCATCCTACAAGGCGAGGGAGATCGCTGAGAAAATCAAACTCTGTATTTCCGCCCCCTGTCAAATAAAAGGACATGATCTACACATTACTCCGAGTATCGGGGTGTCTATTTTTCCTCTACCGGATAAAGAAGTAGATGATGTTGTCAAACAGGCTGATTCAGCAATGTACCGTGCCAAGGCTGATGGCCGTAATACAATCTGCTTTTTTCTCCCTCACATGCAGGAGGCAGCTGACGAAAAACTACTCCTCCACACGGAGATCAGAAAGGCTCTGGCTAACGACCAATTTGCTCTACACTACCAGCCGCAGGTAGATCTGTCTGGCAAACTTGTTGGAGCAGAAGCTCTGATACGCTGGCAACATCCGAAAAGAGGTCTAGTCCCTCCAGGTGCTTTTTTAGAGATAGCAGAGGAAACTGGACTCATGCCTGACATAGGTCAATGGGTATTACGAGAGGCCTGCAAACACATCAAAAAATGGACAGATGAGGGATTACTTGGAAATTCACTCACTATTTCCGTCAATATCAGCGGCAAAGAAATCACGGCACCTGGCTACGTTGACATGGTAATGAGCATTCTTGAAGATACTGGCGCCGATCCCAACCATTTGGGAATTGAGCTGACTGAAAGTAGCCTTGTTCCTACAGGTACTGACATCGTTGAAAAAATTATGACGTTTAGAAAAATGGGAATTAAATTTTCTGTGGATGATTTTGGTACTGGTTACTCATCATTGAGCTATTTAAAGAGTCTGCCGCTTAATACGCTTAAAATTGATCGTTCTTTTGTTAATGACATCGAAGATGCCAGTCATGATATTGTACTGGTTGATACTATAATTTCGATGGCCAAAAACCTGAGACTGGAGGTTGTTGCAGAGGGGGTGGAAACCGAACAGGAACTTCTCTATCTCAGCACAAGGGGGTGTGTTGTTTTTCAGGGGTTTTATTTTAGCAAACCTGTTGAAAGTGCAACCTTTACCAAAATGCTCGAATCAGGGAGCAGTAACCTCGCTGAAACGAGAGCTTCCGACAAATAAAACCACCGAGTTATTTGTCAACGAACGAAGTAACAGACCTACCGGAATCATCGGTGCAATACAACAGACCTTTGGTGGACATGATTTTTAGTGTCTCAACCTGACCAAACGACGAACAAAAAAGTGTACCAGGGAATATTCTTAATTTTCTGGTGGAACAAAGATACTCAGCCGGAAAGAACAGAAGTGTCTTCTAGCTTAATCTCAAGTTCAGCCAAATCGAGTTCTGACAAATTGAGTAGATTTGCTTCTGCAGTTGTTGAAGGTACCAGTTCGTTCTCAATTTTGGTCCCAATACCCAGCACATTGCAGACCATATTTGACATCCTCACGAGAAGAAGAGTCATGTTCTTTGTATCGAATTCTTCGCCATGATGATCCCTTGCAACAATGCAATATGCTGCAGGCATATTCCATTGTTGCATCAGGTTATACCCTTGTTCAGTATGCAGGCTGTTCATTGTTTCAAACAGCAGTGCTTCGGTGAATTCTACGTTTTTACCTTTCTTTTTGATTTGATCAAGAACCAACAAGACAAATAATTTTCCCACATCATGGAGGAGGCCTGCGAAAAAAGCGTGCCCGGCAATATCATCAAGTTTACATCGTTTGGCCAGCCAGTGGGCACCAATAGCACACCCGACCGAATGCTGCCAAAGCTTTTTCATTATGATATTCAGTTTTTTATCGTTGCTGTGAAACTGGTTACGTGAGGAGACCAGCAGGGTTACTCTACTAAGCTCCTGCATCCCAAGTCGAACTATCGCAGACTTAATTGTCAAGATCTCTGACAGCCCTTTATAGAATGAAGAGTTTGCCAGTTTAAGTACCTGGCTTGCAAGAGACGGGTCACTTGAAAGAATCTGATCTACAACACGCATATCTATTTCTTCTTTGACCAGCTCCTGCTGTATTCTCATAGCGGATCTACTGAACACTGGCAAAACCATTTCGCCGGATTCAATATGCTGCTTAATCATACCGATAAATGAAAGTTCTTCTGTCATCACTGAATTCCTGTTAATCTTTTTAGTTCTTCAAGTGGCCGCGGAGTGTTGAGTTTTGGTAGGCTACGGAGTATTTCATCAACGGTTGTGATCCCAGCTGCGGCTTTAACAATACCATCTTCGAGCAGAGTTATTAAACCGGAATGTTCAATGCTAATCTCTCTGATTTCATGGCTTGTTTTCTTTTCAATAATTGCAGTCCTTACACTCTCATTTAAGACCAGAAGTTCAAAAACACCAATTCTACCCTTATAGCCTGATTGCTTACATTCTTTACAACCCCTCCCTTTGTTAAAAGTTGCTTCTCGCAAATCTCCAGCATTGATTCCCAAACGCCGGAGTTGCAGAGGTGTTGGTTGCACCGGAACTGCGCATACCGGGCAAACCTTGCGAAGCAATCGCTGAGCAAGAACACTTACAACTGTTGAAGATATAAGAAAGGGGGCAATATCCATATTGAGGAGTCGAATGAGGCCACCAATGGAGTCTTCGGTATGAAAAGTGCTCAGTACTTTGTGGCCGGTGAGAGCCGATTGCATTGCCATTTCTGCTGACTCCTGATCCCGGATTTCCCCAATGACAATTACGTCAGGATCCTGCCTCACAATATGTCGCAAGGTTTCCTTGAATGTAAGATCTATCTGTGGATCGATGGAACACTGCGCTACCCCATCCATAACATATTCCACGGGTTCTTCCGCAGTAATAATGCTTATCTGGGGATTTTTGATATGGCTGATGCAGCTGTATATCGTTGAGGTTTTACCGGATCCGGTGGGGCCGGTCACAAGGAGAACCCCACTGGGTTGATAGACCGCGTCTTCGAGGAACTTGTTGAGCATGTTGGGTAGAATGCCGATGGAAGTAATATCAAGCAAGTGCTGTTTCTGTTTTAATACTCGCAGCACCACCTTTTCTCCATGGATAGTAACGTAGAAGGATACGCGTAAATCCACCTGGCCCTCAGTATAATCAAAAAGAATTCGGCCTCCCTGGTGTCGACGTCTCTCGGCAATATCAGCTTTACACATGATTTTTAATCTGCTGATAAGAGGTGGGATTATATCGAATGAAAAGTCCTTGAAATGGCGCAATACCCCGTCCTCTCTAAATCTTACCTGGAGGCGGTCTACCAGCGGTTCAATATGAATATCGCTCGCTTCGTTTTCAATTCCGGCAAGGATAATAGAGTTAACGACCCCAATGATGGTTTTGGTGTCAAGATCGATGGTTTTCCCCGAGGCTTCATTAACAATAAGCTGTATTGTTTCCCGGAGTATCTGTTTATCACTGATAGCCGGCTTCCAGTCACTCCCGAGATACTTTTTTGCTTGATCTTTGGCTTTTGTATCAAGAGGATCAGCAAAGACAACAAGTGTTGCATCATCTCTGTTTTTTACAGGCAAAAACTGGTTTTCCTCGATTATTTTGATCGGTATTTTAGAGAGGAGTCGTCTGTCTATGGATTTGAGTGAAGGGTTATGAATGGAACAACCAATTTGCATGGACAATATTGTGTTGAAAACCCGGCTATCGATAAAATTGTATTTTTCTAGAACTTCCCCGAGCTTAAGGTGTTTTTCAGTCTCCTGTTGTATATTGAATGCGGCCTCAAGATTCTCTTCAGAGAGATGCCCCAATTCTACCAGGAGTTTACC
>CAXMTO010000401.1:0-6100 GCA_964196355.1 uncultured Myxococcota bacterium | reverse complement strand
ATCTCCGACACTTTCAGGTGTTCACTCAGTTGTGAACTCCTTGCTGTGTAGTTTTCTTTAATTATTTCCAGTATTATTTGTCGCCTTTGTGCAGGTAACAATGTATCTGTTGGCTCCAAACCTTGCTCCACTTTTGTCTTTAATTGTCAGTATCCCCAACCGCCTGACAGAGCAAAAAAAATTACTCAGAAAGATGATAGTATAATAATGACATCTATAGACAATGTTTGATAGTGTTGTCAAGTGTTTATTTGCACAGGAAAATGAACAGGCAGGCGCCGTGCTTCAGGAAAGAAATCATAACCTATAACTAACTATATTTACAGGTGTTATAAAATCATATCGGTTGGAGAACTGAATAACAGATTTCCCCAGAGAAAACTTCCTTCCATCCTTACAAACAATTTCAACCATCACTGCATTTGAGTTAGTACAGCCCGTTTCGAAAATTCAAACCGAACATACTGTTAGCCGTAGATTTATTTGAGTGCCAGCTACCCGCCAACGCCAAATCAATTTATACTCTACTTCGGACTCTCTTATTCGTGCCAGATACAGGTTTTCTCAACCGTTCTGCACGAAATATTTAGACAGGGAAATTATCTATGAATGTTTGGAATATTACCTTTGAATCGATCTGGAATGAGCCACGGGAATCCTCCCCATTATGACAGGGAGGACTCCTCATTTTAAAGCGGAACTAAGGATTACAGTACAATGGTCGAAATCTTCCATTCGGATTATTTTTTTATCCAGCGAGGTACCTGGAATTTGTAATCACCATAGGGTTTAATCGGTGGATCTGTAAAGAGTGCCACGAGTTGTCCGTTTTGCACCTGGTAGTGAACGATAGGAGAAGCAGACTGTGCGTGCAGAGTATTGTTTTCACCAAATTTAATCTTGCCCTGTAAACCTTCATAACCGACTTCTTTCAGGTGTTTGTTAACTGCGTTAAAATCGTACTCATCGCCTGCAGCTTTAACAGCATCTGCCCAGGCCATTACACTGGTATAGGCGATCCAGGATCCCGCAGGTACTGTATGTTTATACAGTGCCATGTATTTATCAACCCAGGCCTGACTTGCAGCATTGGGTGCTTCTGGTGCCGGCATTCCAGCTGGCATTTCACCTACAATACCATCAGCATCTTTACCCATGCTTGCCAGCACTTCAAGCGGTGTGATGCTCCAGCCGTAACTGAGAATTGAGTTGCTCGGCTGCTTTATAAACTGGCGGAAAAAGGTGATCACTTCCTGTGAACTTGGGATCTCAATATGGATGATGGCGGGATCGATTCTTCGGATTTTAGTCAATATCGGACCCCACTCGTTTGTACCGTAAGGGACCGTTTCACGCTTGGCGATTTTCCACCCTATTTTCTTGAATCGTTTTGACAGAGTATCTCCTACCTCCATTCCCCATGCGTCATCAGTGTTAATAATCACAATCTTTTTATTAGGATACTCATAGGGCAAGGCTGTGAGCATATTGAACATGCTGTTTGCCTGATCTCCACCGGTATCGGTGATAAAATATGTATTGCTGTATTTTTCCGGATCACTCTTATAAACGTCCACTGCAGGCATTGCACCATCATCACAGAAAAAAGGTGCATCATATTTACCGTAGGCTCGAATATCCTGCCCCCAACCGGCCCAACCGGCATGAACCGAGGTGACCTTCATCTTTCCACACAGATAGTTGGCTCCCTGCATGACAACTTCGGGGGCGAATTCCTGTGAATCAAAACGAATTATCTCAATCTGTTTTCCAAGTAAACCACCATTCTCATTTATCTCGTTGGTGGCCATCTCAATCCCTTTCCAGTAATTGTCTCCTGAACCGGCATATGCCCCAGTCATAGCTAGAGGAACTCCAATCTTTATGGTATCAGCCGAAAAGGCCAAAGAGCCTGTGAAAATAAAACTTGCCAGAATAACAACCAGAAATGTGACTTTTTTCATTTTACTCCTCCTGTTTTAAAAAAATGAATTACTGCATATATTTTTCACTGGACAACTTTGCCGAAGCCAAAAGCAACGAACTCACCTGTCTTTTGGGACACATCTGAACGATTACCTTTTTACCATATTTTTTTGTTGTGAAGGGAAAAAACCCAGAATCAAACTTATCACGCCCTCTCTCAGAAACAGTACCAGAAGAACCACAATAGCACCCATTATCAGCGGGCGATACATACCCAGCGGTGCTAAGAGCTGGTTGAGGGTTACAGTTATGACTGCCCCCACGACAACGCCTGGATATTTACCAATCCCGCCGATCACCATCATGATCATCAGAATGGTAAACACATCCATACTCAGCATTTTTGTTGATAACATGCCGACATAATGAACATAGAGCGCGCCAAACAAGCCTGTGATGAAAGAGGTAATCGCAAAAACCATCAGTTTGTACTTAAAAGCACTGATCCCCAGACTGGTCGCAAAATTTTCAGAATCCTTCAGGGCTAGAAATGCGGTTCCCCAGTACGATTTGATTATTAAAACAAGGACCAGAGTACAAACAATCGTAAGGAAAAACGCTAAATAGAAAAACGGTACCAACTGTTCCGAACTGAACACATATCCAAACAAGTCAATAGGAGGTATAGTGAGAATCCCCTGTGATCCGCCGGAACCAATTGCTCTGCCAAGCGGTCCTCTTAAAAAAGGTACCAGCGTCATGTGCACGGCAAATGTGACTAAAGCCACATAGGGTCCTGCCAGTTTCAGGCATATCAAACCCACAACCACACCAGTCATTGCAGTTATCATGCCTGCCATTATAATGGCAAAAACAGGTGGTATATCGAGCGAAACAGAGAGAATCGCCGAAGAGTATGCTCCAATAACATAAAAGGCGACCTGCCCAAAGGAGAAAATACCGGCAAACCCCATGATAACGTCCCAGCATGAGGCAACAACCGCCCATATCAATATCATAATCAAAATGTTCATGATATAGTCGGTGCCGCCAAAAAAGAGTGGCATAACTCCCATTACACAGTAAAATCCGCCTAAAGTCAGAAGCATGCGTTTCAAGCTCATAAGTTACTCTCTTCCCATTAAGCCCTGAGGACGTACGGCCAGCACGACTAAAAGCAGTGTTAAAGTCGCAATCTGAATATGTATCATTCCAAAATACCAGCCGACGAAAGCTTCCAGCATTCCCAGAATAAAAGCGGCATACAGGCTGCCTCGAATAGAACCCATGCCGCCAAAGGCCGTAATAACCCAGGCCTTAATCATGATATTTGTACTGCCCATGGGATCAATGAAGTTTTTCTGACAAAGCAGGATCCCGCCCAAACCTACCATTATCGTTGAAAGTGCAAAGGTAGCAGCAAATATAAAATCTTTTGGAATACCTACAATTTTTGCCCCGGTCGGGTTTTGAGCAACGGCCTGGACCGCCATCCCGATGCGGGTGTTATTTAAAATCCAGCCAAAACAGAGCATGCCGCTGATGGATAAAATCAAGATCATCAGATCCTGCCGAAAAAGAACTATTTCGCCCATTTCGATTGTCCCCTCAACGAGGCCCGGCAGAGATTTTATATTGGGTCCGAATACAGCCTGGTAACCAAAATCCATAAACAGAGAGAGGCCCAGCGTCAGCATCATCACCTTCATCTCCCAGTCATCATATTTTCGCAGGGGTGAAATCAGAACCTTTTCCAGCAGATAGCCGACGACAAAAAAAACGGGAATTGCTGCGAAGAAGACAGAAAAGTATCCCCCAACGATCCCCAGGGGGATAAGGAGCAACCACGCAAAATAGCCACCCATATTATAGAAAGATCCATATGCAAAGTTAAAGGCCTTGGTTACACCATAAACAAGCGTCAAGCCAACCGCCATCAAGGCATAAACAGAACCGTTAATGAGACCGCTTATAATGACATCGATTATTTCAAGAAACATTTCATACTCCGTGAGTAATCATGCTCAACAGCCATATTCAAATCACTCATCATAATCCCAGGAAAATTTCTTTTAACTTCTCATTATCGAGCGCATCATCCTTGCTGCCTTCAAAAGAGATGGCACCTTCTTCCATAATATATATTTTATCAGCCATTTCTATTATTTGTGGTATATTTTGCTCCACAATGAAAACTGTTTTTCCCTGCTTACTGATCTCTTTTATAATTTCGAAAATATCTGTTCTGTAGCTCGGCTGCAATCCGAGAGCCGGTTCGTCAATGCATAACAAATCCGCATCGGACATTATCCCTCTTGCAATTGCAAGCATCTTACCTTCGCCACCGCTCATTGTAGAGGCAAATTGATTATGACGCAGCATAAGTTTGGGAAAAAGAGAAGCCACCCACTCCATATTTTTCTTTTCATTGGCCCTGGCATATTTGGAGTAAGCACCGAGTTTAAGGTTCTCTTTGATAGTCATATAGGGGAATAATTCACGGTTTTCAGCTATATACGTGACTCCAAAATTAACTATTTTATCCGATGCCAGACCGCGAATATCCTGCCCGTCATATACAATCCGACCATCGGTTTTTTCGACCAGACCACAGATCGATTTTAACAGGGTCGTTTTCCCATGTCCATTGGGCCCCAGCATGACCACCACCTGACCCCGGCCCACGGATACCGTGACATCTTTTAAAATATGTGATTCTCCGTAATATGCGTTTAATTTATCAATCTTGAGCATACGAATCACCCAGATAAGATTTGATTACCCTTGGATCACTGGTTACGATTTCAGGTTTATCACAGCAGACCATACTCCCTGATTCTATAATCAGCAGTAATTCAGTGAGTTCAGTAAGTACTTTCATGAAATGTTCGATAATAATGATTGTGATACCGAGTTCCTGGTTAATCTTCTTTATCAAAGCCATCAGACTGATAATCTCTCCCGCATTGGAACCTGCCATGGGCTCATCCAGCATGAGAATTTCGGGTTTTGTAGCCAGAGCAGCACCAATCATTAATTTTTTCTTTCCCAGCAGGTTGAGTAGCCCGGTGTCCTCAAAGCGTTCATCTTCCAGCCCGACAAAATCAATAATTTTGTCCGAGTGCTTTAAATCCAGACCGCCTTTAGCCCCGAAACGGCTGCCAACACGAATAGTTTTTTGTACGTTAAGACTTGGAAAAACTTCAGGAACCTGAAAAGTGCGTGCGATACCTAGCTTGGCAATGCGGTAAGGGGGAAATCCGGTAATATCCTGACCATTAAATTTGATTTTACCTTCATAGCTGTAATTTCCCGTGATAAGATTATATACAGTAGATTTCCCTGCTCCGTTGGGACCTGCAATACCATATATTTGACCTTTTTGTACTCCAAAGCTCAAATTATTGACAGCAACAAGCTCACCAAATTTTTTTGTTAAATTTTCTACTTTGAGCATGTCAACTCTCCACGCACACTGTTCGGGGTTTTTCTGCTGCCCTGGGACGCTACTTTAAATAGCATGAGGATTAGAATAACACCTTTCACCTTATTCTAAAACAAATCTGGTCATGTTGAACCTATTTTATAGATGATGTTTGATAGTGTTGTCAAGTGTTTATTTAAACAACAAAAACGAACAAATAAGCACACTGCCGCGCACAAGTTAAAAACCAACTAAAACTCTGATATCTATGGAAAATATAAGATATATAAATTTATCGAGCATTGTATTGAATCATTTACATGATCTTTCAAATTATTTTTCCACACAAAATCAACCATGCCAGTGCTAATCATTAGCATGAGGTCCAATTTTTTATAATGAACTGGACAAAATAAACCGCTGGAATAATCCAGGTTGAAGAACAGATAGAATATATGATCAGCAAGCAAACTTCGAAAACAGCAATGCGAACTGATCCACTTTCGGAAGTTAATCAAACAGATCAGGAATGAAGGCAGAAATTACGACTGTACTACAGGCGATGAGGCTGTCCGAAAGCAAGTTTTCCCGGACAACCTCTTAGAAGATTGTTAAATAGCCCACTCAAGGCCAAGGTCACGTAATTTCCCATCTCTGGGATTACCAGTGGTGTCATCCCAGCCCAGCAAATCATAATATTGAGCCCGCATCCCGACAAAGGCTTCTTCACTGACACCTCGTCCCTTGGCG
>CAXMTO010000400.1:0-4302 GCA_964196355.1 uncultured Myxococcota bacterium | reverse complement strand
CACGAGGTCAACATGGTCCAATCTCGCACCTCGAACCTCGAGGATAGGCAAACCATTTTAACTGGGAGGGGGATGGGATGCGGTTTGAGGATTTGGATGTTTGGAAACGTTCTGCGCGATTGAGTGCGAATATCTATAAGGAATTGAGAGAGCTTAAGGATTACGGATTTAAGGATCAGATAACGAGATCTGGTCTCTCGATACCAAGCAATATCTCGGAAGGTTTTGAAAGAGAATCGCCTAAAGATTGCGTCAAGTTTCTGCTTTATGCGAAAGGTTCATGTGGTGAGTTGAGAACGCAGATATATATTGGTATGGACATCGGCTACATTGATGTGGATCTTGGTAAACGTTGGATTCCCGAGACGGAAGAGCTCTCTAATATGATTGGTGGTTTGATAAAGACAAAGCGCAACTTTTTGAAGGGGAAGGGCGAAAAGAGGTAAGAGGTTTGAGGCCCGAGGGCAACCTGAGTTGACGGTTTTACCCTATGTTTCTAGCCTCGAACCTCGTGCCTCAGACCTCGAACCTGATTACTGTTGAATTAGGCGGAAGTTGTGTGTTGCGGGAAGAAGAAACTTGTTATGATGCCATTTTGCCATGAAAATGGGGCTTCTAAGCGTGTTTTTGTGTGTCTAAATTAGAGATAGTGATTTGATAACAGTTGGTTGGCGTGGTCCGACCCCAATGGCCGTGACATATAAGAAACAACCCCTGGAGCCAACCCTCAGGGGCCGCGTCAGCAGGGCCTGTTTTAAAAAACACAGGTTATTAAACACTAACTTCTCCAGGCGTTTTTTCAACTAATTAAATATGCCGTTCAATAAGAAGCCATTTATTGTCTCACCAGTCATGATTTTCAAAATTTGTACAGGACACATAACCTCCATGAAGATTCTTAGGCTGTGAAAAGTTCACAGTACCAGCCCGGATAACCCGTAGCAGGTTTGATTTGCCCGAGGTTTTTCAGAACTGCCAAGGCATCCATGACGAACAGAATAAAGCGCGTCCCTAAGCAATTACACGAGTCGACAGTTCAACTTTTTCATAAATACCTCCTGATCTCATGTCGGACAGATGATGGTTTTATATAAAACAACCTTTCCCGTCCTGCGGTGACTGGTCATTGCGGAATCGCTACGAACCCGGCACCGTTGGCAGAGCCAACTGCCCAGTTGCTGTCGTTGAGTCCATAAGCCTGACTGAAAGCACCAGCCAGCTCTTTGGTGTCCGTAACGTCATTGCTACTCCAGAGAGTGGCTGCATCCATGCCGCTGCCGGCATTGATATATCCGCCAACCAACTGGTTGTTATGGTTATTATTAATGGTTTGGCCTGTTGCCGCAGCAACAGGTTGTGCCGCCGCGCCCGAACCGGTATTATGAATGCAGTAGAATACTCACTTGATGACGCAGGGTAGAACCAATAGTGTCGTCTGGTCCGCTGAAGATTGAGGTAGTTTATATCGACCATCAATCCGCAGGAAAGCTGAAAGCATGAGTATTGAAAAGGCAAAACAGAAGGACTCATTCGCGGCAGGACATTTTTCGCCTGAGTTACAACGACGGAAAACTCCCGATCGCGCTCGACCCTGGAAACGGTCCGGACCACTTTCTCCCACGCGGATGGCTATTTATATGGCCCTGGTAGTCTATCTCTGCGAAGCGCTCGATATGCTGTTGCTGGAACATTTGCCAAGTATGACTGCCCTGAGCGGAGCGCTTTTCGATGCGACCCTCCTTATGGTTTTTCTGACACCGGCTTATCTGCTTTTCTATCGCCCCTTCTGGCGGGAGCATCAGGATTTTTCCAGCGCGGTCAGCCTTCTGTCACGCAAGCTGATAAGAACTGTTGAAGATGAACGAAAGCGTGTCAGCCACGAACTGCATGATCAGTGCGGTCAGACCTTGACCGCTCTGCAGTATGGCATGGAGGCCCTTGGCAAGAGCATGACAAAGGACTGTGCTCAATCGAGATCACAAGTCGGAGATCTCACCAAAATGCTGATGCAGTTAAGTAGCGAAATACGCGAGATCACCCATAGTTTGCGACCCGCCATGCTTGAGCAGATCGGCCTGGTTTCCGCCCTGCAAGGACTGGTTGTTGAATTCTCAAAAAAACAGCCTCAGGTTGAGATCAGCGCATCCTACAACATTGATAAAAAAACCCTGGCGCGCCTGGATGATGATACTGAGTTGGTACTCTTTCGTACCTGTCAGGAATGCTTGAATAATATTGTAAAGCATGCACAAGCGTCACATGTTATAATTCGGCTAGAGTCTCGCGAATCGAGTGTCGTTCTCAATATGGGTGACAAGGGCGTCGGGTTTAACCCCCGGATTGAAATGTCGCCAAAAATAAAGGGGCCGCATCAAGGGGTTGGACTGCTGGGTATTCGAGAGCGTGTCGCAGAGTTGGGTGGAGCGTTTACCCTGTCAGCAAAAGTTGGCAGGGGCACATTTATAACCATTGAATTGCCGATAAAACCAGAGGGCTGGAATGCTTAAACAGATCAGAGTTGTCATTGTTGATGATCACGCCATGGTTCGGGAAGGTCTGAAGAAAATACTGACATCCGAAGCCAATATCAATGTGGTTGGAGAGGCTGGCGATGGCAAAGAAGGAATAACCATTGTTGGCAAAATGACGCCGGATGTCGTTGTCCTGGATCTTTCCATGCCTGGCATGGGCGGCCTCGAGGTCATAGCCTCTCTGCGTAAAGTCTCTAACAATACAAAGATCGTGATTTTATCCATGCACGGCAAAGAAACGCTGGCTCAGGAAGCTCTGCGTGAAGGCGCCTCAGCTTATATTCTCAAAGGCGACAGTGGTGATGAGATCATTACCGCCATAAACTCTGTCCACAACGGGAATTATTATTTCAGCGCCCAACTACGAGCGGCGATGGTCTCCTCATATATCGGCCAGGACAAGCCGCGCCCTTCTGGAGAAGAAAAGAAATTCCAGACGCTGTCAGAGCGGGAGCGACAATTTTTCCGGCTCCTGCTGGCGGGGAATACAACTGCCGAGATCAGTCAACTCCTGGGGATCAGCCACAAAACCGGACAGAAGCATCGGACCAGTATTGTAAAAAAATTGGGAACAGGAAACCCCATGGAAATGTTCAGGCTGGCCATGAAGTTAGGTTTGGTTGATCTCCAACTGTTTGAAAAGTCCTGAGGTGATAAATACTATGGTTAGAGATTTCTTCTGCTTTTGGCGTAAAGATCTTCTAAGGTAGAAGTGGTGTTGACAAAAGAGCCGTCCAAAGACTTTGCAGAAGATTGGTTAATGGTTTATTTCGGCAACTTCTCCTTGTAATCGGTTATGGCAGTCTCCAGATCACTGTACTCTTCACATGGGAAAAAGCAGATTTTGTCTAACTTGGCCAGGTGCTCTTCCGCCTTAGGAAGATTGCCGACCATCAGATACGCCTCCCCAATATATTCATGTGCTCCACGGTGTTCGGGATCCAGGGTAAGGGCTCGTTCATAATAATTGAAGGCCGCATCCAGATTGCCACGCATCCGTTCTGAGTATCCAAGCAGGTTATAGGCTTCAGCATTTCTGTCATCACGAGCCACAGCGACGTTAAGAAGTTCGATAGCCTTGCCCCAATCTTTATCCTGGATTGCCGCTTTCGCTTTGTCGATGTCGGGATAGACTCTCTGAACCGTCGAGCCACCACCTCCATCAGCGAATACTTGGCAAGGCAATATGAGCGGAAAGCTGAGACAGAGAGCAATCAAAAGGGATTGAATATAGATTTTCATAAGAAACTCTCCTTTTTTCGTCTTCAAAACTAAAAGTCAGCCTGAATTAAAGTCTACCATCAGATCGAGATCAGAAGAAACTCCCCACCCACTTAAAAAGGTTCAAACACATCACATCCGTAATAGAAGCTCGATGCAAAGATTGGAGCTCCACATAACCAAAAAGCAGTTCTTGGGAGACTCAATCGAACAGAATGGAGTCAGATCGTTACCGAAGAGAGGATTGTGCGAATACCCGTCAGATTTGTGACTGCTGGGTCTTTCTTTTTACCTCTATAGTGGTAATATGACAAAAAAGGTCAACAAAGTCTGGCCTCAGCAATTAATGGAGGTGTCCCATGATACGCATGATATTGATAGCATCGGCTGCCATCGCCTTAACTCTCGGCTCTGGTACCCTGAGCATCGCTAAAAAAGGTGGTGGAGGGGGAGATCATTCCGGAAGCGGCAGCAGTCACAGTAGCAACCACCGGATGCATGGCGACGACAGCAGCCATCGGTCCCAGAATCTTCGCGGGGAGCATTCCGA
>CAXMTO010000399.1:0-7462 GCA_964196355.1 uncultured Myxococcota bacterium | reverse complement strand
ACCCTGAGCAGAGACAATTTTGGCAACCCACTGCTCACATGTTTTTGCAGATACAATGGAGGGCTCAAATACAATTATCGCAACAAATATAAATAACAAGAGGTGCTGGAAGTTTGATATAATGCATTTTAGCAAACTTTTTGATTCAGACCAACTAAAAGTAGATAGAAATTGTCCATAGTTAAATGGTTTTTCAGTCTTCATGCATTAAACTCCTCTTTTTTTATCAACAGGCTTTTGTCCTGCAACTGTTCCGTTCTAAGAAAAATCTTGCCAAAGGCACTTTTAGCTTATGCCCTGTTACTCGATAAACACCCGTCCCTTCATCAAAGTTATTCACGAACACAATGTTATACTTACCCTGCCTTAAATTACAGATGAGTTACAGATTGGGCTTTTTTGTAATTTTCCTGGGGGGATTTTTTACCGGAAAAGAAGTGCCCGGCCAAGTATCAGAAGATAAGCCGTACGTTTCTGGTGGGTTGATTACACCTTACATTGGGAATAATTCTGGAGGATATGCTCCACCTGTGATTCCTGCTTGGCATTTAATGAATCAAACTCAATACTGAATCTTTTTCTGGGCCCGTTACTACTCAGACCAGAATGGCTCAACTTGAGATTTTTGCAATTGATCTTGCCTGTGCAAAAGTTTTTAGCTCCTTCACAGAGAATCCCAATCTTAAATAATTGATTCTGATCCTCCGGCATGTTAGGACAAGAAAAGGAAAGCCCACCCATGCTGACATCAATTATCTCCCCAACATCTGTTGTAGCATCAAATATCAGGGTGCTATCTGTGACATTAAAACGCCTGTACTTTCTCTTCTCAATGACCTGCTGCCTGTTATTCGGCCTGGCAGTTGATTCGGAGGCTATAAAAATATTAATAAACTCTTCGTTGCTGCGGAACAAAATATTCTCGCCGCTTTCCGGTTTTTCAACAATACCAGTTATGCAGTCAGGGCTACTGTTTGCACGCCGATAAATTCGAACAATATAATTTTCCATCATAAGGCACTCACTTGTTATATTTTTATAAGAGATGCTATAATAAATTATTATGAATTACAAATAAGTTACATATTCTACTGTTTTTAGTTTTATTTATTAGGAGTGTATTAATGGCTGTCCGACTTTTCCAGCAGGTTCTTATATATGGACTTGGTATGGCTTGAAGGGACGACCTGGAGCATACTCGAAAGGTTTTCGTTGCATCTTTTATATACCAGAACAGCATCTGCTTTACGGTCCATGCGATGGTAACAGATCATGAGGCGCTGGTAAAATTCCTCTATCATTGGGTCCACCTCCAAAGCGTAAAGATAGCAATCAACAGCCTTTTCACGCTCCTCCAGTTTCTCAAAATTCCTGCCAAGGGAAATTACGCCGCGCAAATATCTGCTCTTGAGCCGCTCCCGCAAATGTATACACCAGGGATCGGCACTATTCTGCGATAAAAAACATCCTTTATAAAGATCAATCGCTTTTTCAGAATATTTGGAGGCAAGAAACACGCTTCTTTTTTCATTTTTATGAAGTTCTTTTTCTCCCTGGCTCAAGAGACGTTCAAAGGCCCAGACGTCCACCCAGACATAGCTTGAGTTGATACTCAGGTATCCATCCTGAAAATCGATCCTTTCCTTTCCACCAAGGATTTTACGCAATCGATGCAAAGTAGTTGCAAGGGATTGGTGCTGCATATCACCGTCCGCATCAGGCCACAGGGCATCAGCCAGAAACGATTCTGAAACACCACGACCGCCAAGAGCTATAATGGCTTTTAACATTGCCAGGGGTTTCTGCTGAGCCTTACCGGTAAACCGGAATGGCTTCCCGTCTTTTACAATTTCAAAACGCCCCAGGGTATATATCTTTATTGGCCAGGGCCACTGCTCGATCTCAACAGGAGATTCTTCTGGAATTATACCCTGTCGGCTAATCACCTCTTTCACGTATTGTACTTCAACTTTCCTCTCCAGCGCTTTCATGCTGAGGCGAGTCATTACATTCGGGTTCCACCAGCACGTCAGGTTCTGGTAATTATTCTCACGCCCTATTTTTAACGCCATACCCAAATACTTTATGCCGACCTCTTCCTTTCCAAGATCAAGGGAGAAATGAGCCTTGCTGAGATAAAACATATACTGCAGTAATTGGCTGTCTGTTTGTTCAATTTCATTTTCGAACTGGTTCAGCTTCAGTCCTGCATCACGGAATTTACCGTTTTCAAAAAGAAGCTGTGCTGATACAAAAAGGGCCAGTGCCTTATGAAAAACATGCCCTGTTTTTGTTGCTGTTTGCAATGCCTTGTTGGCATGGGTAAGGCCACGTAAAATATTCCCCCGTGATATGCTGTACCAGGCGGAAAGATAATGATGAAAGAAAAAGAAATGTTGCCTTCCACTATCAAGCGACGTCTCAATTTTCTTTAGATAATCAGCCATCCTGTCATATCGTCTACCAATTAACGCACCAAATGCACCTATAACATACAGGTTATAATCCTCTTCATGGACACCGATCGAACGGGAAATATCGAGTGCATTTTCCACTGTCTGCAGACATTTTTCCGCATCAGACATAAACCAGGCGTACATTGTTGCTTCCATGCACTTACTCTTAAGTACGTGAAGCGAGGATATCCTTGGAGACCTGGCAAGATTTCTGATTTCGCCAAGTATTACCCACCCGTGACTTTGATTTCCCGTCCACATATAATAATTTGCTGCGACCAGATACGCCTGCATCGAAAGTTCAATATTTTTTGCAGACAAGGCCTTGGTAGTTGCTGTATCTATTAATTTAACCAGGGAAGGATTGCCCGGATCCCGAATCAACAGACTTTCAGCCATGCAGGCTGCAACCCGTCCTCGCAATTCGCCGGGAAGGTTTGCTGATTGAATAGTGTTATGCTCGGTAAACCATGCAATAAGGGGATCAAGCTCTGTGAAATCATGACATTGATGAATGATGGCATCAACCAGGCCTGCCCAGAAAGCAAAAGCTCCCCCCATGTTTTTCTGTTTACAACCATTTTCAAAAGCCTGTCTGAAATTTTTCCTGGCCATTGCCGGGTCTGACTGCTGTTTGCAGATACCTTTCCAGTAGGACAAAAATGGATTTTCTGAAAAAATCTCAGCAGGAATATTCGCCAACCATTCTTCAAGGAGTTCATGCCTGCCCTGGTTTATGAGAATTGGAGCCTGGTTGACAGTGACTTCTGCAAATTTATTGAAGTCCTTAGCCATCACGAGCAATTCAGCCGCATTTTCAACTTGATTCTCAATAAGCAGGATGTCTGCGGTTTTTCTCTTTATTTCTTTAAGTTCATCCGGAGTAAAATAATCAAACAATTTATCAAGAAGATATTCCTTAAACAACGGATGATACTGGTAGACTTCATCCCCAGATTGGGCAAGCTTCTCAATAAAGAGATTATTTCGGCTCATGCATGCCAGGGTCTTACCTGCACGCTTATCTCCAGTCAGTACCCCTGCAAGCTTTGGTGTGATATTGGGGAGCAGAGAGGTGCGCAAAAGAAAATTCTTGGTTTCATTGTCACGAAAATCAAAGGTTTCCTCTGCAAAATAATGAAAGATCTCCTCAAATGAACCACTGCCTATATTGTGCAGACTGGTATTGTATCTTTTCGTGCCCTCAAGCATAAACAAGAGGCCAGCAATCCAACCATCAACCTTTTTGTAAATATGGTTCTGTGTATTTTCCGACAAATCTTCAAATCCCCATCGGCTTACCACGTCAAAAAATTCCTTTGGACTGAAGCGAAGATCCTGCCAGCCAAATTGATTGATCCTGCGATTTGCTTTAAGGCGAATGAATTTAGATGAAGGCTCTTTTCTACTGATTATGATGACCTGAAGATTTTCAGGCAACAAGTCTATCGCGTCTATCAGGAGATCATGAAATATTAAGTCCTCCGATAATTCCTGATAGTTGTCAAAAACAATCGAGCCCTGTTTTTTAGCAAAATTGTTAAAAAGTGCAGCAAAAAAATTATGACTGAATTCAGGGATTCCCTTCCTGTTTTTAGAGGTAAAGACTGGAAGATTGTTTTTTCCCTGATCATTGTATTTGCATCCCTGTGCCATCTTTGAGAAAAATGCGGAGAGATCAGTATCATTGCCGTCTATTTTATACCAGAGATTAACCCGTTCTTTATCCTCAATATAGCTGTTGACAAGGGTAGTCTTCCCGCATCCTGCCGGTCCTGAAACCCAAACCAGCGGATAATTTCTGCTGGTGTCAAGCCGCCTGAACAATCTTTTGCGTTTAATAATTCTGGAGGCTGAAGGCCGCATAATCTTTGCCGAACCATCAGTCTGCATTTTTGGCCGATTAGTTTGCATTTCTAGAGATGACTTTCCCTTCCAGTGAATTTAAAAAACTTTTATCCCATTGATATTTTTCATGTCACACCAGCAGAAACATCCAGATATATACTGCACCCAGGATAAATATCGGCACGTATCTCAAGCGTTTATATCGAGAGCCGTTTTCTGGGAGTTCCTGATGATTTTTTATAATTATTTTCAAAAAACCCATGGAAACAGAAATACCCAGTAAAACAAGAAGAACCTGCCACGGTTTTGCTGCTCCTGGTCCCGAAGCAAAATCAAGAAATTCCAGATCAAACCCAAACTGCCGCCCAAAGATCGGCAGGAAATGACCCAATCTTTCAAGCAGGGGCTTAAGCTGATACCCTAACTCAAAGCAAAACGAAAGTGGGACAAGACAATTAATGAAAAGTTCGCCCTTGTTTATCGTTTTATCCTTAAGAGATCCGAATGAGAAAAAACCTGCCAAACCTACAAAGATAAATGAAATGGCTGTCGCAGCTAGAAGAATGATGGCAAAAGCTCCCCACGTCGAACCCATGACAGATTCAAGGGTGTGAGCCATGGATGTGTGTTCCAGGCCTCTAAAAATCTGAGTGCCCATAATAATTGGCACAAAGATTGAAGTTACCTTCTCCGGTTTTATGGCAGCCCACAATTCATGGCCCGGTATCCTGATATTAAAGGCAGGTGAGGCGTTCTCGCATATCTTGACGCAGTTACCGCAGAGAATACAATCCTGGTTGGAGTATAAAGAAAAGGGGCCCTGGTATAATGGGCAACCAGGGACCTCGTCAGTACCTTTAAAACATGCATTCGTTTTACACGTTGAATTGCAGATACTTGAATTGGAGCGCCATTCAATTATAGAACAGCCTGAAAATGTGGCGGCCAATCGTCCCAGTGGACAAAGATAACGGCACCATACACGCCGTTCGTATAATAACCCGGACACTATTGCGCATGTTGCTATGGAGAGCAGAAGAAACCCGGTGGCCATCGGTGAGTTCACCATATTCGTTGATGCTTCAACATAAATTATTAAAGCCAGCCCAAGCCCACTTAAATAAATCGAGTTGTTGCGAATAAACTTAGGCACCTTTTTCTTCAGGCTGCAGAACTTATTGAAAAGGTCATTGACCGCACCCATTGGACAAATCGAACACCAGATGCGGGCACCCAAAAACCAGCTTATAGCGAGCATTGGCCACCACATTGCCCATACCAGTAATAACGTCACATTGGCATCCGGAGATTGACTGCCCATAAAGGCCATTAGAAAAATAATACTGAAAAATGTACCGGTTAATACCTGGATTCCGACCGGGTAAAAACGGTGCCTGAAGAAATTACGAACCTGCTCAAGCTGCAAAAGATTGAAAGTGTATTTACCCTCCGGCGGAGCCATGCCGATAAAAACATCTTCAGGCATAAGGTAATCACTATCAGCCAGATTGATTGCCCTGCGGATAACAATTTGCAGTTCATCCATATTGCCGGGCCAATCATATTCCATGATGCGCTGGTAAGCTTCAGGAGAGATGCCTTTTATTAGTTTTCTGTCAGGTGTTTTAAAACACTCCATGATTATGATGAAATCCACCAGAAGGCGCAGGTCGCTTTTGCGTTTCCTGATAGGTGGCACTGCAATTATATTTGAGTTGAAAAGTTCCAGGAGTTGAGAGTTAAATTTCTCCTCTTCAGCGAGAATTTTCAGGTCAACTGATGTGGTGGCTATAATCCTTGCCTCGGATGATATAAGCCTTTGTCCGCTAACGGTGTTAAAATTTCCAGTGGTGAGATAGGTGTACAGCTTTTCCTGTACACCCTTGGTCAATTTATCGATATTCTCTATGACTACTGTTCCCTGGCGACATATCTGTAAAAGTCCCAGGCCCCTTGCTTTAGAAAACGAAAAAGCCCCCTCTTCGTATCCAAAAAGAATACTGCTCTGTGCCAATTCCAATTGCAATGTTCCGGAATCTGCATCCGGTATCGCTCCATATCCTTCGATCGCGACATCTTCTGCATCCATTGAAAGAAATGGGGTAGAGGAGTTCAAGCCGCTTTTATGAATCGTCCCCGCCACCACAAGTTTTTCTGTACCTGTTTCTCCCTGTATGAGAATTGGCAGATCAGTATCGACAGTTTCGTCAATCTGTTTCCTCAAACGGTTGATGGATCTAGCCTGGCCAATCAGTTCGGGCAGTGAAAGATCATCCTGTTGGCTGACAAACTGTTGATAGGCCTGTTCTTTTTCGTTTGCTTTGAGGATTTCAGCATCTTTTTGTATCAGGCGGCTGGCAAATCCTTTGATAAAAGCCATGGAAACGTCGGAATACAGGCTACACAACTCATCGAAATCGATTTTTGACAGAACCAGCAGGCTCGTTGCTTCAACTGCAACTGCTGTGGCCGAGTGCGGTTCGCTGGTCAATAATGAAACTTCACCAAATCCTTCACCTGAAGAGAGATACCCGATAATTCTTTCCTGACCATCGGATGAGGTTCTGCTAATCTTAACTTTGCCGGAAATAACTACAAAAAAAGAGTCGGCTTCTTCTCCCTGACTGAAAATGACACTATTTTCTGAGAGAACCTTATATTCTGCCTGTGCTACGGTCCTTTCAATTGATTTTTTTGAAATGTCTCGAAAAAGAGCTGACATTGATAGAATGTCAATGTGCATCTTGGAAAGTGTTTTATCCAGCTCGTGTAATGAAACAGCATGGGAATCCATTAGCACAGAGCCAAGAGATTTGGAAATACCCTTGCTTTTGAGTTCAGCCTGTTCCTCCAATGCACTGTCGAGCAAAGATGCATCGCATACATTATTTTCAATTAAATATTCGCCAAGTTTTTTCATGGAGAACCCTATCAGGCAGCTTCCTTTAAAACTGCCTTTTCCGTCCTGATTATATTATTTTTTGTCAGGATCACTGTTTTTTTCAATCGAAAATAAACTATAGCAAGTACCAGGGCCATAAGGCCGTCAAAAAAGGCAGCCAGGTATATCATAACCGGAGCAGCTGTATATCCAGCATTGGATATAAGGAAAATCACTGCAACAATCTTGGAGAAAATAATGAGCAGTATCAGGTTAT
>CAXMTO010000398.1:0-13094 GCA_964196355.1 uncultured Myxococcota bacterium | reverse complement strand
TATTTGCCGCTGTTAACAAGACGCTCTTTGAGTTCCAGAAGTTCTCTTTTCCCCGTCGGTCCTGAAGAAATATCAACCACACCATAATCAACCCCCATCTCCTTTAATTCAAACAGCCAGGGAAGAAGCGAAAAAGGTTTTTGCGGAAATGTCTGGCTAAAGCCCTCTTTTTTTCGAATGATAAATGGTTCCTGTCTGGGGCTGAGTACCGGTTTCTCATATTGAAAATGAGACGACGACAGCCTCGATGTATAAAGCGCAGGCGCTCCATAGACAGTAAGGCCGATTTTTAATTTTTTGTTCTGCTCTCCACTCCGGACACTCCTCACCATCTCTTTGTAACCTGCAAGAGTATCGGCAAGCGATTTTTTATCCATTTCTATCCCAAGCTGTGCCCCGCTAAAACCTATTTCTTCAGCGAGATCAAACGCTCTGCTGTTAATCATGTTAACAGTGTAATCTGCAAATAACCGAACCTTCTCGTTATGAAAAAAACCTGCCTGACTGATATGCCCGAGCTGAAAATCTCTAAAACCTGAGCGGATAAGCTGCTGGATCTGTTTTCTACATCGAGCCAGATCGTTTTCCATGATAAGAGGAGGAAGAGCCCAGATAACCTTTCTCACATCCCTTCCCAGATAGTTCTTAATCTGCCCGGCCTGACTGACAAGCTGTTTCTCGAAAGAAAGCAAAAAACGTTGCGGAGAAAGAGGGAGCTGCCCTTTAATCGATTTTATAGAATCCGTTTTCAGCCACCACTCGATTGGAATATCATTGGAGACATGCTTTTTAAAATATTGCTGTTTTTTAAACTTCTTTTTTTCCGGTCCAGAATTTTTGTAAGCAACAGGTTCTCTACACACCTCCATGCAGATCGAATCAACCTGGCTTTTTGATCTTTTCTTAAAGGTTTCAATTTTTTTTCTTGATGCATTTATCGCCAATCCAGGTTTAGAACTGGTTCTTGCGACAAGCCCACTGTCGACCTTGTATACTTCTATATGCCCTCTTGCAGCGACACTCCTCTGCTGAGGAGGAAGGGCAAGGGTTACTCTTTCCCCGGCACGTGCCTGATTTTGCTCTTTCCCGGCGACAAAAAGCTTTTTCAGTCTAAACGCCACCCGCTCTCCTGACGGTTCGGCATGAAGACGAATCCTGTCCCCGCTTGCAAGATCTGATTTGAGTGTGAACCTGCAGACATGTTCATCTCCAACCACCTTTATTACTGAAAATCTCCCGAGGTGGATTCCTGTATTGCCGGAATGATAAGGTGTGATTGCCTCAGCCGGCTGGGGGGAAAAAAAATAGCCGGAGGAAACCTTGCGACTCATTGCCTCATCTGCCAGCGATTTAGCCTGCGCAACAGCCTCCGTATTATTTTCAGGTGAACTGTCAAGAACCGCCCTGTAAGCACTCACAATATGTTTTACGTAGTGTGCAGAACGGAGCCTTCCCTCTATTTTCAAAGAAGAAACACCGGCATCACGCAGCCCGGGAAGAGCTTCAAACCCAGACAGGTCATTCATTGAGAAGAGATATCCTCCTCCCTGTTTTTTTCCACTGCCTTTTTTCGATTTGGAAATGGGAGAATAGGCTCTGCGACACGGTTGAACGCACCTGCCTCTAAGACCGCTTTTACCTCCAAGGTAGGAAGAAAACATGCACAGCCCGGAATACGAAAAACACATTGCACCGTGAACAAAGACCTCAAGCCTTGTCTCACCACACCTGTCACTGATCGCGGATATCTCTTTGAGGGTCATCTCCCGTGCCAGAACAACAAGCTCGCAGCCAATACTCCCTAGAAAATTGACGGTATCAGAATTATGAGCGGTCATCAGGGTCGATGCGTGGAGCTTTAGATCGGGGAAATACTGGCGAACAAGATGTATAATCCCCAGGTCCTGAACAATCAGAGCATCAGGCGCAAGTTCCTGCAAAACTGCCAGATGTCTAATTACATGGGAGAGTTCATTTTCGAGGACAAGACTGTTGGCTGCAATATAGATTTTCTTCTTTTCAGCGCGACAATAATGAACCATCGCACCAATCTCTTCAAGCTGCAGATCCCTTGCCAGATTCCGTGCATTAAAGCCGGGTGCTCCGACATAAACCGCATCGGCACCTGCTTCCATTGCCGCAAAAAAATTTTCTATATTCCCGGCAGGTGCAACTAATTCAAAATTACGCATTATTTCTCAACATCGGTGTTACGGACACACTCTTTTCCAGAAAAAATCTATACCTTTTTCATCAACTCTGTTGATGGCCTCGGGGAAGGCCTCACACTCAGCTGAAAATACATTGGACGCAATGGCGGCGATGTCGTCATCGTAGGCAATCTCCACACATCGCTGCAGTATAATCGGCCCCTCATCATATTTGTCATCAGCGAAATGCACAGTACAACCACTCATCGTACACCCTCTTGATTTCACAGCCCTGTGGACAATGTTGCCATAAAACCCATCGCCACAAAAGGAAGGAATCAACGAGGGGTGAATATTGATCACCGATCTCTTAAGCGCCTCGGGGGGAGTATAGAGTTTGAGGTAACCTGCTAGACATATAATATCGATATCAAAATTTGCCAGTCTCTCATTTATTTGATCATTATCAACACAATAGTAGGAAGGATATCCGTATTTTTCAGCTTTACTGAGCCCCAGTACATTTTTGACATTGGAGATAACCACTTGTATCTCCCCGGCCAGTGAGCCATCCTGAATCCGGGAATGAAAATTATCCAGCGTTCTCCCACTTCCTGATAGTAAAACCGCCATCTTTAGCATTATTGTTCTCCGGCAAAAAAACTGTCAGTGTCTACGTCCACCTTGTCCAGCCATTTTGAAATTGCAGTATCATACTTTGAGGTAAGGGCAAATACCTTCGCTGCCAGCCTGAATCTGGTTTTCAGGGTAGTATTTCCTGTTTCCTTAATTTCTTTTACTACTTGAGGGTAGTCGGCAGGGTCAACAATCACCGTCACGTCGTTAAAGTTTTTAGCAGCAGCCCGTAACATGGTAGGACCACCTATGTCTATATTTTCGATGGCACTTACAAGTGTACAGCTGGGTTCTGCAATGGTTTTTTCAAATTCATAAAGATTAACAGCAATTAAATCAATGTTTTTCAAATCATACTCGGTGCACTGAGCCTGATGGTTCACATTCTCTCTCTGATTGAGAATGCCGCCGTGCACCTTAGGGTGTAAGGTCTTCACTCTGCCGTCAAGCATTTCAGGGAAACCGGTGAACTCAGAGACATCCATCACAGTCAGTCCTGCATCCCTCAGTTTTTTTGCAGTTCCCCCAGTCGAGAGCAGTTCAATATCAAGCTTACTCAAGGCAGAAGCAAAGCCTTCAATGCCGGATTTATCAGTCAGGCTTATTAATGCTCTCGCTATCCTTTTTTCCATCTTCATCTCCAATCAATCTTTTCTGACAAATTCTTTTATTTTACGACGATCACGCTTGTTGGGCTTTTTGGCAGGAGTCGAATGACTCGCATTAAATAGTCGGCGCAATTGTCTCGCCTCTTCCCTGGCCCGGATACTCTCTTCATCTTCTTTATAAAGCAGCTGAGCCTCAGCTGCGGGTCTTCTATATGAATTCAGAGCCAGAATTTTGATCTTAAATTCTGTATCACCCCGGGTTACAAGCAACTCATCGCCAATGTTTACAGCGCGGGCGGCCTTAACCCGAAAACCGTTCAAGCGCACCTTACCGCCATTAACTGCCCGTGAGGCCAGGGAACGGGTCTTAAAAAACCTTGCAGCCCATAACCACTTATCTATACGAAGTTTTTCTTGGATTTCGTCCATTACACACCTGCGGAATCATGTCTTAAAAAAATTCACGCCCCTGAACCAGCCAGAATACAACTATTTTTTTAGAAACGCATAAAAAAATAGTGCCCTGCTCAGCCTTTGTGTCAAAAGTATATTGTCGAACCAAGACAAAAGGAGTTATTGTTGCAGGTTGCTGTCACTTATGTTTTTCTGTGGCGGATTCTATCCGGGAACGAAGGCAAGGAATAGGTATCTATTCATTTAACATATTTTTTTATCCTATAATATCATGGACATTCAGACTGTTGGTCTCAAGGGAATCAAAGCACCTGTACGTGTTAGAGAAAAAAATGGTGAACTCCAGAACACCATTGCAACGATCTCCATGCAGGCTAAGCTTGAAGACGGCCATAAAAACAACTGCGTGGAAACATTTACATCTGTCCTCAACCAGTCTCTTGGAGAAATTTCAGTCGAAAGTTTTTCTGTCATCCTGACAAGAGTCAAAGAAAAACTGCGAGCCAAGAGTGTTCGACTGGAGATGTCATTTCCCTACTTCATCAACAAAAAAGCGCCAATCAGCAATACCCATAGTCTGATGGAGTACAGCTGTACATTCTCCGGCGGCATTGGTGACGGTGAAGGATTTATCCTCTCTGTCCAGGTACCGGTAACAACACTTTGTCCCTGCTCGAAAGAGATCAGCTCAGGCGGAGCCCACAACCAGCGTGCCGAAGTAACTCTCAGCATAACATTTGACAACTTTATCTGGGTCGAAGATCTTATCTCGATGATTGAAAAGTCGGCGTCGTGTGAACTCTATGCCCTTCTTAAACGCCCAGACGAAAAATATGTGACAGAGAAGGCCTTCAACAATCCGATGTTTGTAGAGGATGTAGTACGTAAAGTGGCTGTATCTGCTCTCGAGAATGAGGATATTCGCTGGTTTTCAGTTGGTGTTGAAAGCTTTGAGTCGATACATAAGCACAGTGCCTACGCATATGTCGACAGTGACGAAGTGCGGTAAGAAGAACGCCCGCAGCCTGCACACCTGATTTCTGGTTGATCAGGGTTGGAGTTATGTAAAACTCCCGAATTTGTCAAAACGTTTTCTAAAGGAACCTG
Organism: uncultured Myxococcota bacterium; assembly: GCA_964196355.1. Taxonomy (GTDB): domain Bacteria; phylum Desulfobacterota; class Desulfobulbia; order Desulfobulbales; family Desulfocapsaceae; genus Desulfomarina. The sequence goes on along the minus strand of CAXMTO010000398.1, from coordinate 8,179 downwards.
ATTCTTTCTGCCCATCAAGCATTTTGCGCAGCATCTGCCACTCTTTTTGTGCAATCTTCAGTTCATTTTCCAGTTTTTTCTGTTCTCCACTGGAGCCTGCTTCTATTTTCTTTTGGATCATATCTACCTTTTGCTGGGCGCGGTAGAGTTCAAGAGCAAGAGCTTTTATTGACATTCCAGTCTCCTCTGAAATTCTTCCTTTTCAACCGCCGCCTTCAGAATACGGAAAACCTCACGGTAATGGCCATGAATCCGTGTTCTTGCATACTGGTAAACTGATTTCCTCAGATCCCCTTCATCAAAAGAGTATCGCCGTACAGCTGCATCAATTTCTTCTCCTGCCCAGTCCGGCTCCCACACTATTCCATTCTGCAGACAATTTTGCTGATTATGAATCGCCTCATTGATTATCACATCACGCAGCCTTTCCGCTTCTTTGTGTATAATATTACTCTTCAGTTGCGATCCTTTTTTATCAGCGAGATATGACAATATTTCATCTACAGCCTCAAGCCTCATCACCTTGGCCAGATATTTGACCTGTCTTTTTCTTGCACCGCCCTTAAGCCCCCTGCTTGCAATAATTGCATCCTTTACATCTTCGCTGCCGGGGAATGTCCTCAGGTCTTTATCCGAGAGAAGTGCCAATTCTTCAGCCCCCTCCTCCTCCTGTTTAAACTTTCTCTTCATCGCCGACTTGCTGATTCTTTCTGCCATATTAGCTCTATGTTATTTTTCTCTAAAATAGTTTAACTATATAATTTACATTTATGTATTTACGAATATTTTTGCACCACAACTCATAAGCCCAGTTGCAGAAGAGCAGGCTCATACTCTTCCGGCTGCTGATATCCGAGTAATGTACAAATAGTTGCGGCAACATTTGCCAATCCCGGCTGTTTTACATCCGCCAAGACAAAATCGTTTAATCCACTGAAATCCTGAACAATAAATGGCACCGGATTAAGAGTGTGGGCAACCATCGGAATGATTTTATTGTCTTTTTTGATCCACATACAATCAGCATTGCCATGATCGGCTGTGACTATGGCAATACCACCCGCCTCCCGAATAGCGTCAAGGAGTCTTTGCAGACAAATATCAACCGTTTCAACGGCAATCCGTATTGAATCCGGAAATCCGGTGTGCCCCACCATGTCAGCATTGGCAAAGTTCAACCGGATAAACCTATATTGACCATTGCCGATGGCATCGATCACTTTATCCGTAATTTCAGCAGCCTTCATCCAGGGCCGTTCATCAAAAGTAACCTTGTCTGATAGAATTTCCACGTATTCTTCATATTTTTCGTCAATATATCCAGTCTTGTTACCGTTCCAGAAATAGGTGACATGACCAAACTTCTGTGTCTCGGAAATGGCATAGGAAGAAATTCCAGTTGCACAGAGATATTCACCGAGAGTGTTGTCTATCGCCGGCGGTTCAACCAGATAGTTTTTAGGTATTTGTGCATCTCCGTCATACTGCATAATTCCGGCGTAAAAGACTTTTGGTGATCGAACCCTGTCAAATTCGGCAAAGTCTTCCTCCTCAAATGCCCGTGAAATTTCAATCGCACGGTCTCCGCGAAAATTGAAAAAGATAACCGCATCGCCATCTTCAATGGTCCCGACCGGAATATCATTTTCAACAACAACAAAACTCTGCATATACTGGTCCATCATCCCCTGATCCTCGGAATAATAGACTTCAATCGCCTCCTCAGCAGATCCAAACGGGCGTCCTTCGCCAAGAACATGGGCCTTCCATCCCCTTTCTACCACCGACCAATCTGAATTATACCGATCCATCGTGGTAACCATCCTTCCACCACCGGATGCAATACGGTAATCGCGCCCGTCACTCGAGAGCTGTTTTAATTTTTCTGCGAGCGGGCGAATATATTCGAGTGCACTCCTCGGTCCCACATCGCGCCCATCCAGCAGGGTATGAACCCTAACTCTCTTAAACTCTTCAACAGAACATTGTTCCAGTAATCCATAGAGTTGGTCTATATTGCTGTGTACGTTGCCATCGGATACCAGACCTATCAGGTGAACGGTTCCATTGTTTTCAGCACATCTTCTGACTTCCTCCCAGGCTTTTCCTGAAAAAGCCGACCCTGATCTTATCGCTTGATTTACAAGCTGCACTCCCTGCGAAAAAATCCTGCCAGCTCCCAGTGCATTATGGCCAACTTCGGAATTTCCCATATCATCTTCCGATGGCAGGCCGACTGCAGCGCCGTGTGCCTTCAATTTCATCATCAAACGTTCTTTAAGTAGCTCGTCAAGGATAGGCGTATTGGCGGCATGGACGCCGTTACTTTCGTTCTCCGGCCCGAGGCCGACACCATCCATAATAATCGCAACGACAGGACCAGACAGTCGTCTATGCCCGGCAAGAGGCTTTAAAGCTTGTACCGCCATTTTGTCACCTTTTGGGAAACTTTGTTTCCAATTATCTTTTTTAAAAGTAAATCACATTACTTTTGATATATTTCGCCCAGTGCTTTAGTATAAGGGGTTCATGATGAAGCCATAGCTGTCGATTTTTTACAAGTCAAACTGACAACCTACAATGCAAAATCAACTCACGCTGCCAAAACTCACCCTGACAGTCCACCGTCAAGATCTCCCTTTCTATACCACTCTATTACAGTCTGGAGTAGAAATAAAGAGCTCCAATAGCGAAACCATGGGTCAATTACTCAACAGGCTGCCCGGTTTTACCATGGATTACGTCTCCGATACCGTTCAGACCATTTTTTTAAACGGCACAGCTGTTGATGACCTGACGACCCCGCTTGGATCCGATGATCCCGTTCTGGCAATTTCTGCAGCAATGCCTGGTCTTGCAGGGGCAATTTTCAGGCGAAACAGTTTTCATGCTGCCTTGCGTACGAATACTGAAACACTCATCGAGACAGGGAAAGAGGCCGAACCCACTCTGGTCACCCTTAAGCTCTTTAACAGTATAGCCCTGGAGAGAGGGACAGAACTCCTGGAGATGGGGGTTACCATTAAAACTGCCTATCTCAATGCCTTTCTTGCGAAAAGGGCTACCCTTTTTGAAAAAACAGTCCACGTAAAACTGGCAGACACACTCGTCAAGAAAGAAAAACTGTTTGAACTACTGGCGGGGACAGAAAAGATTAACCTTAAAATCACCACGACTTATGGTTGAATCAAAAAACACCAGGGACATGCTGGGCCGTACTGGACTTATTACAGTTTCAAAAGCCCTGCAAATCCTGATGAACAACCTCAACACTATCGCCTTAAAAGAAGAAACTATCCCGCTGGGCGAAGCGTTCGATAGAGTTCTCACACGGGCCCTTATCTCTCCCGAAGATCTTCCTGCAACGGCCCGGTCAACTATGGACGGCTTTGCAGTACGTGCAGCAGATACATTTGGTGCCAGCCAATCCACGCCCTGTTACATGAATATAACAGGAGATGTCAAAATGGGGACCAGACCGGTCGGAGAGGTTGAAAAAGGCTGCTGTTTTAAGATTCCAACCGGAGGGCTTTTACCCTCGGGCGCAGATGGTGTAATTATGCTGGAAAATACTGTGCCTGTTGACGAAACCATGATCGAAATTGTCAAAGGAATTGGTGAAGGATCAAATCTTATCCAGAGGGGTGAGGATATCTGCCATAACGCTGAAGCACTCCCGTCCGGTCACCTCCTGCGACCGCAGGATCTCGGATTACTCGCAGGACTTGGGATTGCAGAAGTAAGAGTTGCAAAACAAATCAGCGTCGGCATACTCTCTACCGGCGACGAAATTATCCCTTATACCGAAACCCCAAAACCAGGTCAGATCAGGAATATCAACAGTATTACAGTTGCAGGGATGATCAGGCGCGCCGGTGGCTGTTATATTGACTACGGCATTGTCTCCGACAAACGGGAAATTTTCTTTCCAGCCTTAGAAAAAGCGGTAGAAGAAAACGACATCGTACTCTTTTCCGGAGGAAGCTCAGTCGGTGTAAGAGACCTTGGGGAAGAGGCTGTCGAAGCTCTCGACCCTCCAGGTATATTAGTCCACGGGGTGGCTCTCAAACCTGGAAAACCTATTCTCATAGGGTTGAGTGGAACCACCCCTGTTTTTGGCCTTCCCGGACATCCGGTTTCGGCACTGGTCTGTTTTGATCTGTTTATCAAACCTGCCATACATAAACTCATGGGTATTAGCCATAACCCTGAGCTCCCCCAGCCTAAACTGCTGGCAAAACTGAGCAGAAATACAAATTCGGCCCCCGGCAGAAGAGACATCGTGCGCGTGAAGCTGCAATGTGAAAACACCACTCTGACTGCCCACCCCATTATGGGTAAATCCGGTTCAATTTCAACCCTCTCAAAAGCCCATGGCTACTTCCTCATTGACGAGGACAGCCAGGGCGTCTCCGCGGAAACAATAGTTGAGGTATATCTCTACCAATGAGCAAGAGAAATGTATACGTCCCCAACATGCCCCTTTCTGAAGCAAAGGAAATCTGGAGAAAAGCTCTTCACGATCATGGCTTTCTCTCAAAGAAATCAGTAGACCTTATTGCTGTAGATGACAGTCTTGGCAGGATCACAGCTGAACCGGTATTTGCTTTCAGATCCTCTCCATCCTATAACGCTGCGGCAATGGATGGTATCGCGATATGCTTTTCAGACCTCAGTTCCGCCAGTGAAGCATCACCTGTTCGTTTGAGAAAAGGACAATACATCCCTGTCAATACAGGAAACAGTATCCCCCAGGAATTTAATGCTGTTGTGATGATTGAAGATGTTCATCAGGTTACTGAAGAAGAGGTAGAGCTCCACATGCCGGCCACACCATGGCAGCATGTCAGAACCATAGGCGAAGATCTTGTAGCTACCGAGCTCATCCTGCCGGAAGGCCAGGAAATCCGTCCCATCGATCAGGGTGCAATGCTCTCTACCGGCATCACAGAGATTACAGTTCAGCGTGCCCCGAAGGCCCATGTTATCCCAACGGGCAGTGAATTGATCCAGCCGCACCAGGCTCCCAAAGCAGGCAATATTATTGAATTCAATTCACGCATCCTGGCAGGTTATCTCAATGAATGGGGTGCTGAGGCAACACGTGGAATGCCTGTAGTAGACGACCGGGACAAGCTCAGGCAGACAATCAAAATCGCAGCAGAAGAAAACGACATCGTCATTCTCAACGCAGGTGCCTCCGCGGGAACAAAAGATTTCAGTGCTAAGGTGCTTGCCGAAATCGGCGAAGTAGTCGTCCATGGAGTAGCAATTAAGCCCGGAAAGCCTGTCATTCTGGCGATAGTCGGAAACACTCCGGTTATCGGCTTGCCCGGTTATCCAGTCTCTGCCCTTCTAACCATGCGACTCTTTGTGCAGGAGATGATTTCCGGTTATATGGGTAAGCCCCTGCCTCCGCCTCAAATGGTCGAGGCTATCATGTCCAGGCCTCTGCACTCCTCCATGGGGGTTGACCAGTTTGTCAGGATAACCCTTGGTAAGGTAGGCAGCAACCTGATGGCAACGCCTTCAGGCAAAGGAGCCGGTTCCGTCATGTCTCTGGTCAGGGCCGATGCATTGCTCAATATTCCGGCAGGCAGTGAGGGGGTCGGCGCCGGTGAAAAAGTGGATGTCGAAATGCTCAGATCCCAGAGCGAGGTCGACGCTACTCTAGTCTTCATAGGGAGCCACGACAATATTCTCGACCTGCTCGCCAATCAGCTGCACAGGCATCGCCCTGTTATCCGTATCTCCTCTGCCCATGTCGGGTCCATGGGAGGAATTATGGCAATCAGGCGCGGTGAGGCTCATATTGCCGGCTGTCACCTTCTTGATGAAGTCACAGGGGAATACAACGTATCATTCATTAAGCGTTTTTTAAAAGAAGTCCCTCTGCAGCTTATCAATCTCTGTTACCGGCAACAGGGCTTGATCGTTGCTAAAGGCAATCCTAAAAACATCAAGGGCTTCGATGATCTGGTCAGTAACGGCCTTATGTTTATCAACCGTCAAAACGGCGCCGGGACCAGGCTGCTGACTGACAAGATTCTGGCAGAAGAAGGTATAGACCCGTCCGCTCTTTCGGGGTATGATCACGAAGAATACACCCATATGTCGGTGGCAGCTTCTGTTGCCAATGGCAGCGTCGATTCGGGTCTCGGCATCCTGGCCGCAGCTAACGCCTTAGATCTTGACTTTGTTCCGGTCGCAGAAGAGCGCTACGATCTCATCGTTCCGGCCTCATTTCAGAACGATGAAAAAGTTAATGCAACTTTAGAACTAATCCGCTCAAACACCCAATTTCACGGTAGTATTATAGATCTTGGTGGTTATAACCTCCGTGATTGCGGAAAGATCATGTACCAGCAGTAATGTTAGCTTACGTATTTCAGCATCAAAGCAGATACCTCCAGTAGAGGTATGATTATCAGTCAAAACAACCAAAGGAGAAAACCATGGCAGAAAAAATTTTCCGTATCAACATGTCTGATCTCACCACATCAATCGAAGATGTTCCTGAAGGATGGGCTGGTCATGGCGGACGCGGACTCACCTCTACAATCGTTGCAGCCGAGGTAGAACCGACATGTCACCCGCTGGGCCCCAACAACAAACTTGTTATTGCACCCGGCCTCCTTTCCGGTACAATTGCTGCAAACTCCGGGCGGATCTCGATCGGTGCAAAGAGTCCGCTGACAAATACCATAAAAGAATCCAACGCCGGTGGAACAGCAGCCCAGCTGCTTGCCCGTGCCGGTTGCAAGGCAATAATCATTGAAGGCCAGCCTGCAGCAGACAAATGGTACAGTATTGCTCTCACCCCTGATTCAATTACTATAAACGAAGAAACCGAGCTGGTCGGATTGGGTAATTTTGCTGTCGTGGAAGCTCTGGACAGCAGACTTGAAGGAAAGCAAGCCGTCCTTACCATTGGTCAGGCGGGCGAGATGAAGATGTGCAGCGCCAACATCTCTATTAAAGATCCGGACGGAAATTTACGATCCAGTGGCCGGGGCGGCCTCGGAGCGGTGATGGGGTCTAAAAAAATCAAATTTATCTGCATTGACCCCAAAGATGGTAAGGTTGCTATAGCTGAACCTGAAAAATTCAAGGAAGCAAATCGCACCTTCGCCAAGGCACTGCTCGACCATCCGATTACAGCTGGACTTGGTCAATACGGCACCAATGTGCTGGTAAATGTCATTAACGAAGCAGGCGGCCTACCGACCAAAAACTTTACTCAAGGGCAGTTTGCAGGTCACGAATCCATATCCGGTGAAACCATGCATGATATCATCGTTGAGCGTGGTGGAAAGCCGAAACATAACTGTCATGCCGGCTGCGTAATTCAATGCTCGCAGGTATATAACGATATCAACGGAGAAAAACTCACAGCCGGTTTCGAGTATGAATCAATCTGGGCGATGGGTGCCGACTGCTGCGTCGAAGATCTCGATAAAATAGCAGAAGCCGACCAGATCATGGATGACATTGGAATTGACACCATAGAGACCTCTGTCGCAATGGGTGTTGCCATGGAGGGAGGTGTACTTGAATTTGGCGATGGTGCCGGTATCTGCAGAATCCTACGGGAAGACGTTGCCAAAGGAACTTCACTTGGACGCATTATTGGAAACGGTACCGGGTCAGTTGGTCGTGCTTTCGGCCTGACCAGGGTTCCTGTAGTCAAGAATCAGGCCATTCCAGCATATGATCCGAGAGCCATCAAGGGTATGGGCATTACCTATGCCACTTCTACCCAGGGTGCGGACCATACCATGGGATATACAGTTGCTACAAACATTCTGGGCGTCGGGGGCAGTGTCGATCCACTGACCAAAGAAGGCCAGATTGAACTCTCAAGAAATTTGCAGGTGGCGACAGCCGCAATTGATTCAACCGGTATGTGCCTGTTTATCGCTTTTGCAGCACTAGATGATGAAAAATGCCTGCCCGCACTTATTGATCTCCTTAACGCACGATTTGGTATTGCTCTTACCGGAGATGACGTAGTGGCCCTTGGCCAATCTATTCTCAAGACAGAAAGAGGCTTCAATATTGCTGCAGGATTTACTGCAGCCGATGACAAGCTGCCTGAATTTTTCTACAACGAACCGCTGCCACCACATAATGTTGTGTTCGATTTCACAGACGAGGAGATTGCAACGTTCTGGGATTT
>CAXMTO010000397.1:0-18144 GCA_964196355.1 uncultured Myxococcota bacterium | reverse complement strand
CCGGATAAATCCCTGCTCGGCAAGAAACAGGTTGAAGTCAATTACTTTGCCGGTAAAATCAGCATAATCCGCCTTCATGGTGCTGTAATATTCCTTCACTCCTCCATTACATGAGGCACAACAGGTTATGATGTGCTGTACATCATGTTCCTCAAAGCTCGCTCTGTTCTGTTCCGCAAGTTTTTCAACCAGGCTGCCGTCTCCGGAGGAAAGTGCCGGTATCCCGCAACATTGCTGGGATTTTGGCAGAAAAACAGAATAACCGATCTTCTGCAGCAGGCGGATCATCGAGGCGCCGATCTCTGGATATATAAAAGAGATCGAACATCCGGCAAAAAAACCGACTGTCGGTTTATCACCATCGCCTTGAATGAATTCAGGGAAGCGATCAAAGAGGTTTTTAGGTGGCAGAGTGGGCAGGCTCCGATCCTTCATCTGCGGAACCGGAAAGCGAAGACGCAAACCACTCGAATCAGGAACCTCCTTAAAGACAAGAGGCGAGAGTGCGGCGCCAGTCTTGATCGCCGTCTTCAGTAACGATTTATTACCAATAAAAGCAGATACTCCTCTACCGACAAACGACAGCCCCCTATTTTCAGTTATCTCCCGCCGCATGGCCCCGACTATCTTGTCAGTCGGCACATTATTGGGACACTTACTGACACAGGACCCGCACATCAAACACATGGAAACATCCTGCCTCAGCCTCTTCTCAAGGTCACCTGTTTTATCGAGAAGAGCAGCAGCCAGGGCAATTTTTCCACGGGCGACACTCCCCTCCTTTCGATTTTCCAGATAGGTTGGACAATGAGCCTGGCAGGCACCGCACTTCACGCATTCAGAGATCTGTTGCTCGTAATCTTTTAACGTCTTATTTTTATCCATCTTCTGCTCAGCCGGCACTGCTTTGGAATATTTTCCCAGGATTGAGGATATTGTTCGGGTCGAAAGCAGTTTTAATTCGCTGCATGTAGCCAACTGTCGCACTGTCAATTTCCATACCTAAATAATTCATTTTTGAAGTGCCGATTCCATGTTCACCGCTTATGGACCCCTCGAGTGCCAACGCCGAGCGAAAAATCTCGTCCATCACCTTGTGTACGGTATCTTCCATCCCCTCTTCGGCAAGGTCCACCATTATATTGACGTGAATATTGCCATCACCGGCATGTCCAAAATTGACGATAGGCACACCATATTTTTCTGATAACCCTTCCAGAGCGCTGATCATTTCAGGGACCTTCGAACGGGGAACAACAATATCCTCGTTAAATTTGTCAGGGTTTACCTTTCGAAGACTTGAACTGACATTTCGTCTTACCTGCCAGATCTTTTCCGACTCCTCCGCGGTCGAAGCTATACGAGTATCAAGAACACCAAGAGGCTGAATGACCTCCATTATCCTTGCCGCCTGCCTTTCAATGACCTCCCCGTCACCATCAACCTCAATTATAAGTATTGCCCTGCACTCCTCAGGCAGAGGAAAAGGAGAAATATCCCTAATGCAGCTGATTGTTGCGGCATCAAGAAACTCCAGTGTCGTCGGGATGATCTTCGCCCGAATAATTTCAGCAACACCACGGGCAGCACCATGAATGGTCTCAAACTGCACCAGCATAGTCTTTTTCGCTTCCGGTTTCGGCAATAATTTCAGGATAATCTCCGTGACAACTCCGAGAGTACCCTCAGACCCGACAAAGAGTTTGGTCAGGTCGTAACCGACAACATTTTTTAATGTCTTCCCGCCGGTTCTGATTATTTCACCGGTGGCAGTCACAACCTCCAACCCCAGAATATAATCCTTAGTCACCCCGTACTTAACACATCTCGGACCACCCGCACACTCCGCCACATTACCCCCCAGAGTGGAGAAATCTTTGGAGGCCGGATCCGGAGGATAAAAGAGACCGACTTTCTCTACCTCCTTCTGCAACGCCGAGGTCACAACACCTGGTTCGACTACGGCGATTAAGTTGTCAGTGTCAATACCAAGAATCCGATCCATTTTAGTGAGGACCAGAACAATTCCCCCTTTTATCGGAAGAGTTCCTCCGGTAAAGCCTGAGCCAGCCCCTCTCGCTATTAACGGAATCAAATGACTATTTGCCAGTTTAACAATCTCGCTTACCTGTTCAGCAGACTCCGCATAAACGACAACATCTGGAAGATAGCTCTTCCTGGTTGCATCATAGGAGTGAGTGATTTTATCACTTTTGTCTGTATGAACATTATCTTTGCCGACAATCGCCTTAAGACTCGAAAGGACCTTTTTCTCTATCATTTCCCGTTACCCGATTTTTTATACTACCATTTCCCATAGAAGCATCATACGCACATCAAAAATATCGCTCCTGCGCGGTTTAATGGAGAAAGTCTCAACTTCATAGTTATCAATGCTGAAAGTGTCTGCATGTTCATTGATTCTCTCTTCTATTTCCACACTGAGATCATCACACTCCCTCTGCAGTTCCTCCACCATCTCTTCTGCCCGTGTCACATCCCCTCTTTCCTTGGCAACGCGCCCTACACTGCGCATCCCTGTGGCTGCTTTTCCAATATTGGTGGCAGACAGTATCTTTCTACCAAAAAGAGCCCCGATAGCAGCTACTCCAAAAGATATAATAGAATCAGTTGTTTTGGTTTTTACGTCCACCTTTTCTTTTTCAAGTTTGTTGTACGCGCTCTGGAGTTTTTTCTCCAGCCGATCCTGACGGATCTCAAATTTTTGTCTGAGTTTCTCGATAGCCAGATCCTTTTCCTCCCGCAGATGATCACTAAAGCGAACATTGAAATCACCACGACTCTCCTCCGGCATTGACTCAAATTTCGTCCCTTTTATGCGAAAAAGCTCCTGTCTCTCATTCTGGTAAAGATAGTCGGAGAGACCTCTTTCCAGTTTTTTCAAATCTCTCATCTCTGAAAAAACTGGAGGAAGTGGATAAAATGTACTGTTTTCAGGGGGGTCATCTATACCATCCTCTACTCTATTTGTCCCTGTCTCTGCTGTTGCCCAGTCAGCTCGATTGAACTCTTCATCCAGATAGAGACGTAAAGAAACCTCTTTTACCACATCAATATTGCGACGTCCGTTAAAAAACCTCACAGAACCGGTCGCCCACAACCATGGTTCAAAACGAATTTCGTCGCTGACCACATTCTTCAGGAAATAGAGCTGTTCGACTCCCCTTGCCAGAACGGGCGGGTGACCTGCCGGAGTCCCTGCATTTATGGAAGACTCCCCGGTAGAGGAACCCGCAGAATACTCTTCACTCGTGGCAGAATTCTTCTTTTTCTCCATCAGTTTTTTAATGTCGAGTTTTGATATAGGCCCCTTGAGGTAGGACATCACCCATCTGGTTTCAAAAAGCAGCGGCTCATCATGATGGACAGAGTTCAGAAGAAACTGCCTCCCCTTCATATCAGAAAGTAAAGACCTCACAAGACGGCCATCCAGATTACCGTCACTTGCTCCGACTATACCTTCCACAACTCGATCCTGATCCTGAGTGGTCTGCAGCCGCCCTACAAACCAGGCACCAATGTTTGACAATCCTTTATAATCCAGGTCAACCGGGTTCTGGGTTGCGAGCACTACACCCACTCCAAAGGCACGAGCCTGTTTCAACAGCAGCAGCATCGGTTTTTTAGACGGAGGATTTGCCGTGGGTGGAAAGTAGCCGAAAATCTCATCCATATAAAGCAGGGCCTTCAGAGACGAACTCCCCTGCTGCCTGCGCATCCACCCGATAAACTGGTTAAGCAGCATGGTGACAAAAAACATCCGCTCAGTTTCACTGAGATGTGCAATTGAAAAAATCGCTGTTTGCGGTCTGCCGCTTTCAGAATAAAGAATCCTTTGAATATCCAGTGGAACCCCTTGAGTCCAGGCTGCAAAAGTGGGGCTCGCCAGAATATTATTGAGACTCATGGCAAGGGTCATCCGTTTGGATTGTCCGTAGAAAGTATCCAGGGAGAAAATACCCACCTTGTCGAAAGGAGGATTGACTATATTGCCAATGAGATCTTCTAGAGACAGATCCTCACCCTTTCTCCAAAAGTGCAACAACAGCGAGCTTAGCAGGATATGCTCACGGCTCTGCAGAGGATCTCCAGTCACATCAACCAGGGACAAAAGGCTGGTTGTGGTAGAATTCACGAGACTGTTCAGAGTGTCTATATCCTTTAATACTTTTTCAGAAGGTGCCTTAAAACTACTGAGCACTGAGACCGGGATCCCCGCCGTAGATCCCGGGGTATAGACAGTCATATCCGTTTTTTCCTTCATCATACGGATACGGTCTCCCGTCTGTCCCCATGAGGCGAGCCCGTCTCGCCAGGTCTTCGCCACCTGCTCGGCGTACTCAGGTACTGACAGATCTTTTGCCGCAGCCGAGGCAGGATCGATCCACTCGGCAAAATCCTCAGACCGGAGTTCTGGGAAAGAGAGGAGCAGATTCCCCATGTCACCCTTGGGATCGATAATAATGGAAGGAATATTATCCATTATTGCCTCTTCAATAAGCGCAATCCCAAGCCCTGTCTTACCACTTCCCGTCATCCCTATTATTGCTGCGTGGGTGGTAAGGTTCTTATTCTTAAATAAAAGGGGCAGAGGCGAAGGTTCATGACTATCCATATCCAGTTCCCGACCAAGATAGAGCAAGCCCAGCTTTTCATATGGGTATTGATTTTCCACGACAATTCCTCCTGTTATCAGGCTTTAAGTTTTAATATCTAGAAATCTTCATATTCTAATCATTTGTCAAGGGAGTCTTCATGTATTATCAAATTTCCCCCTGGCCAAAAATACAGACAACCTCCGGCAATTTTCAGAATAATTATTATTAGTAATTGATCTAAGGAAAGTTTGTCAATATAGTACCCGGTGGTAATAGAAATTCTAATCTACCAGAATCAGATTAAATCTCCATCAAGGATATTCCCATGGATCATAAGACAAGAAGACCTGTCAATCTTAACCGGCGCAGGTTCATGCAACTTATTGCCGTAGCTGGGGCGACCGCCACCTGTTGGAAACTGGGATTAATAGGGGCCGGCAAACCTTTACAGGCAGCCCACCGAAGTCAGCCCATCATGGGGACCGTTTTAAACCTCACCGTATATGGGCCGGACAGAGACAGTTGCGAAGAGGCACTCAACAAGACTATTGAAAAAATGATGTCACTCGAAGCACACTTGAGTCGACATATGGTTGATAGTGAGCTGTCACTCCTCAACAAGACGGGAGTTCTGACCGACCCGGGCACGGATATTGTGAATGTCTTATCCCTCGCCAGGGACATCAGCAATAAAAGCTCGGGAGCCTTTGACGTAACAATTCTTCCACTCCTCCTGATGCATGAATCTATTCGCGGCGAAAACGAACATCCAAACCAACAACAGTTTACTACCGCGAAAAAACTCGCCAGCTATGAAGACGTGCACTTGGACGAAAACACAATCCGCTTAGAGAAACCCGGAATGGGCATTTCTCTTGACGGCATAGGTAAAGGCTACATCGTCGATCAGGGGGTTTCTGTCCTCAGAAGTCATGGATTCAATAATGTGTATGTGGAGGCGGGAGGCGACCTGATGGTTTCCGGCCAGAAAAATAATCACAGCCCCTGGCGCATTGGCTTGCGCGATCCCCGGGGAGAGCAGCACAAACCAACCGTGATTGAGTTGAGCGATAAAGCTGTAGCCACCTCCGGCGATTATTTTCAGGCTTTTACTCCTGACCTGAAACATCATCATATTATCCATCCGCAAAGCGGCTTCTCCCCGCAGGAACTTGCAAGTTGTACCATTACAGCTCCAGACGTTGCACTGGCAGATGGTTTGGCGACCGCTGTTATGGTTTTGGGGAAAAATGACGGTATTGACTTGATCGAATCGATGGACGGTTGCGAAGGGTATATCGTTGATAAAAAACTCAACAACCTTAACACCACAGGTTTTTTCGGTTGATATGAAAATTTTCCAGACTAAAAAAGGACTCGACATACCCATATCCGGCCAACCGGAACAGAAAATACGACAAGCTAACCAGGTCAGGCAAGTCGCACTTATCGGTGATGACTATCTCGGTATGAGACCGACCATGCTGGTAGATGAGGGAGATCGGGTTCAAACCGGGCAGCAACTTTTTACCGACAAAAGAAATAAGGGTGTAGTCTTCACCTCCCCTGGCTGCGGTGTTGTACGTTCAATAAACAGGGGTGCAAAACGAAAATTTGAATCCCTTATTATTGAGCTGGAAGGAGAAGAAAATATCAGCTTCCTTGAGCCATCATCAGCTCAGATTGAAAAAATGGGGTCGGAAGAGATCCGAACCCTGTTGATTGAATCCGGGATATGGACAGGTTTTCGCACCCGCCCATACGGTAAGATACCCGAAATTTCCTCCGTCCCAGCCTCTCTCTTTATTACCGCAGTCGATACATCCCCGCTCGCAGCAGATCCACAGATCATCATTGCCCATTATGAAAAGGAGTATCAACTTGGGTTGAGAGTTCTTCAGCGATTTCTGCCTGTGCCAATCCATTACTGCACAGGGGCTGACAAGCTCCTCCCGGCTGAAGAAATTGACGATATAAACTACTACTCCTTTCAAGGACCCCATCCGGCCGGTCTGCCGTCAACTCATATCCACTTTATCGATCCGGTACATGAGCAGAAAAGTGTCTGGCATATAGGATACCAGGATGTTATCGGTATTGGTCACCTGTTCATTACAGGCTGCCTGTTAACGGAAAAAATAATCTCCCTGGCAGGGCCTGCAACGCTCAACGCATCGTTGATTAAAACCCGTTCCGGAGCCTTCCTCCCCGATCTCTGTCGGCAAGAAATAACTCTGGATGAACTGAGGATTATTTCCGGCTCAGTGCTCAGCGGCCGTGAATCTGCGGGTGATGTCTCCTTTCTCAGCCGTTACCATGATCAGGTCTCGGTGCTTGTTGACAGTAGCGGCCGCTCCTTTTTCAACTGGGCAATGCCAGGTAAAGAGCGCTTTTCTGTTAAACCCGTATTCTCCTCAGCACTCAAAAAAAATCAGACCTTTCCCTTTAACACCGCTCTATGGGGGGGGAAGAGAGCAATATTCCCACTTGACACATACGACCAAGTCATGCCGCTGGACATTATTGCTACCTCACTGCTCAAAGCCATCTCCACCGGAGATACAGAAAAGTCAAAAGAGCTCGGTTGCCTGGAACTGATTGAGGACGATGTTGCACTTTGCGGGTTTGTCTGTGCGGGAAAAAATGAATTCGGCACAGTCCTGCGCCAGGTACTCACCAACATTGAACTCGGCTACTGACCACTAGAAAAAACAATATGCAACTCATAGCCAACAGCCTAACCCGAATAAATCGGAACTTTTTTAAATGCTTGGATAAGTACCTTGGTGGAGTAACCATGTACATAATTTTAAAAGAAGTTCTTTGCTTTCTTGTTTTTTATGACAAGGTTTCAGGAGTAAGGTACTAAATAACTATGATAAAATTACTGAGTAAAATATTTGAAGATGCCGGGCGTCACTTTGAAAAGGGAGCACGCTTTGAGCTGTTATATCCGCTCTACGAGGCTTTTGACTCTTTCCTGTTCGGTAGCAACCAGACCACAAAAACGGCCCCCCATGTAAGGGATTCGATAGATCTGAAACGGATAATGACCACGGTTATCATTGCGCTGATTCCCTGCGTGTTTATGGCGATGTGGAACACTGGTTATCAGGCCAACTCCGCTATTGAGGCGATGGGGCTTTCCGGGCCGGATGGCTGGCGAGGCAGTATCATGTCGATTATCGGCTGTGATCCACACAGCCTGATCTCAAATTTTTCCCATGGAGCGCTCTATTTTCTGCCGGTGTACCTGGTAACTCTGCTTGTCGGCTCAATCTGGGAAGGTGTTTTTAACCTAATCCGCGGCCACGAATTCTCAGAGGCCTTTCTGGTCACCAGTCTCCTTTTCGCTTTAACCCTGCCGCCGACAATTCCCCTCTGGCAGGTAGCTGCGGGAATCAGTTTTGGTGTTATTTTCGCAAAGGAAGTTTTCGGCGGTGTCGGCCAGAATTTTATGAACCCGGCACTGGCCTCAAGAGCTTTCATCTATTTTGCCTACCCTGCCCAGATGACGGGTGATGCCATATGGACAAGTGTAGACGGCGTCACCGCGGCAACTGCTCTTGGTCAGTTTGCAGCAGCCGGACCGGGAGAAACTATGAGCGTTGTCTCAGTTACCTGGTTACAGTCCTTTATCGGCACAGTACCAGGATCCATGGGCGAGACCTCGACTCTTGCATGTCTGTTTGGCGCTTTTGTTCTGCTTATAACTGGTATCGCCTCCTGGCGAATTATGTTATCGATGCTACTGGGAGGACTTATCTGCGCCATCTTCTTCTGGATCCAGGGAAGCGCTGTAAATCCCATGTATGCAATTCCACCCCACTGGCATTTAGTGCTGGGAGGGTTTGCTTTTGGCCTGGTCTTTATGGCCACAGACCCTGTGTCCGCAGCACACACCGCAACAGGACAATGGCTTTACGGCCTGTTGATTGGTGCACTTTCCATCCTCATCCGGGTCGCCAACCCCGCTTACCCCGAAGGAGTCATGCTTGCTATTCTACTGGGCAATGTTTTTGCCCCTCTCTTTGATTATTTTGTAATCCAGGCCAACATAAAGCGGAGGAAGTTACGTCATGGCTGATGAACCTGCTGCCAAACCTTTTTATTCCGTTCTTGTCCTCGCCTTTGTCTGCTCGGCCCTTGTCGCCGGTGCAGCTGTCGGTTTGCGTCCCATGCAGGAAGCCAATCGTCAGCTGGACCAGAAAAAGAACATCCTCTACGCAGCCGGATTATACGAGGAAGGAAAAACGATTGAAGAACTCTTTGCTCCCATAGAGACAAAGGTTGTCGAACTGACATCCGGTCAATATATATCACAGGATCAGCTGGCACCGGAATCATACAACCAGTTAAAAGCAGCCCTCACTGACTCAGCCGGTCGTCCATTAAGTGACGAAGATGATATAGCCAGGCTGCGTCGCATTGAAAAATTTTCGATTGTCTATCTGGTTAAAAAGGAAGGAAAGATCGAACAGATAATCCTGCCCGTTCGCGGTAAAGGACTCTGGTCTACCATGTACGCCTATGTCGCCGTTGATGGCAACTTGACCACTGTGCGCGGAGTCTCTTTCTACGAGCACGGCGAAACCCCTGGGCTTGGTGGCGAAATTGAGAATAGGAAATGGCAGGAGGGATGGAGTGGAAAACGAATCTACGCCCCGGCAGGTACGATGGATTTAAAGGTAGTTAAGGGAAAAGCGTCGGCAACAGGCGACCAGGCTTTGTACCAAATCGATGGCCTTTCAGGGGCTACACTCACTGCCAAAGGTGTCAATAATCTGATGGAGTTCTGGTTTGGTGATCATGGCTACAAACCCTATTTCAACCAACTGAAAGATAAGGAATAATACACTAATACCAATTAACAGTAAAATAACAGGTGCTTAAGAAATTACTCTTTTGAAGGGTATAAGTGCCTTGGCGGTGTTTTTAACATTTCGATTTCAGAAGTAAATGTTATGGTTTTATATTAAACAACAAGAGAATAAGGAATAATGCACTAATGGCTGAAACTAAATCGGAACTGCTCTTACGCTCCATATTCAAACGAAACCCGATAGGCCTGCTGGTTCTGGGGGTCTGCTCCGCCCTTGCAGTAACCGGCCAGATGACTACAGCTTTTGTCATGTCAATCTGCGTAACCCTGGTTGTCGCCTTTTCCAGCCTGACAATTTCCATAGTCCGGTTCCAGATACCCAGCACCGTCAGAATAGGTATCCAGATAACCGTTATTGCAACCCTGGTTATCCTGGTGGACCAGATCCTCAAGGCCTATTATTTTGAACTTTCCAAACAGTTATCCATCTATGTTGGCCTCATAATTACCAACTGTATCGTTATGGGCCGAGCCGAAGGTTATGCCATGAGTAACCCTCCGATCCCCAGTTTTATTGACGGCATTGGCAACGGACTTGGTTATGGGTTTGTACTCATGTCGGTGGCTTTTGTCAGGGAACTCCTGGGTGCAGGCACCCTTTTTGGCTTTGAAATCCTGCCACTCACAACGGATGGCGGCTGGTATGTCAGAAACGGATTACTCGTACTGCCTGCCAGCGCTTTTTTCCTCATAGCTCTACTTATCTGGATCCTGCGAACCATTGACCCTGAACAACAGGAGAAAAACTGATGGTCCATTACCTCGATATCATCTTCAGGTCCATATTCTTAGAGAATCTGCCGCTGAGTTTTTTCCTCGGGATGTGTACCTTTCTGGCTATTTCCAAGCAGGTAAAAGCGGCGACCGGGCTCGGTGCTGCTGTTCTTGTTCTTATGGTTATCACAGTCCCCATCAATAACCTTATCCTCAACTATCTGCTCAAACCTGGAGCACTTTCCTGGGCCGGACAGCCTGACCTTGACCTCACTTTCCTGGGTTTGCTCACCTACATTGCAATTATTGCCGGTGTAGTGCAGATACTCGAAATGGTGCTTGATCGTTATATGCCGGCTTTATACAACACCCTGGGTATCTTTCTGCCTCTGCTCACCGTGAACTGCGCAATTTTTGGCGGCAGCCTTTTTATGGTGGAGAGGGATTACACCTTCGGCGAAAGTGTGGCCTACGGTTTTGGGGCGGGGGGGGGGTTTTTTCTGGCAGTGGTATGCCTTGCAGGAATACGGGAACGGCTTGAATATGCAAACCCGCCCGCAGGGCTGCGCGGCCTTGGACTCACCTTTATTACAACGGGGCTCATCGCCATGGCTTTTATGGGACTGGCGGGAATGGAGTTATAATTTATGAGGAGCTGTGAATTGATCATGGAGCCAGCCAGATGAATGAAATATATTTTGGGGTGATCTGCTTTTTGGCTATTCAGCTCATCCTTGTCACTCTCATAGTAGTTGCCAAAAAAACGCTTCTGCCAGGTGGAGAAATTACCATAGCAATTAATGGTGAAAAAAAATTTACCGCTTCACCCGGAGGGAAACTGCTGACCACACTTTCCGACCAGGGTGTTATCCTTTCTTCAGCCTGCGGCGGTGGCGGCAGTTGTGGGCAGTGCAAATGTATTGTGACCGAAGGCGGTGGCAGCATCCTGCCTACAGAGAGAGGTCAGATCAATAACAGGGATGCAAAAAGCGGCATGAGGCTGTCCTGTCAGGTGCCGGTAAAACGTGACATGCAGATTGAAATTCCAGCGGACATGCTCGATGCAAAAAAATTCTACTGTAAAGTTCACTCAAACAGGAATGTAGCCACATTTATCAAAGAACTGATCATCGACCTGCCTGAAGGAGAGGATGTGGATTTTCAGGCAGGTGGTTTCATTCAGATAGAAGTGCCGGCACATACTATTGATTACACCAATTTTGAGATAGATGAGAGATTCCTCTCCGACTGGACAAAGTTCAAGATGTTTCAGTATAAATCACATGTGCATACACCGGTTACCAGGGCCTATTCCATGGCAAACTATCCGGGAGAAAAAAATATCATCAAGCTGAATGTGCGTATTGCAAGTCCGCCGCCTGGAAGCGACCTGGTTATACCTCCGGGCCAGGTCTCCTCGTATATCTTCAACCTTCAGGCGGGTGATGATGTCACCATTGCCGGACCCTTTGGTGAATTCTATATGGATGAAAGTGATTCTGAGGTATTGATGATAGGTGGTGGCGCTGGAATGGCACCGCTCCGCAGCCACGTTTTCGACCTGTTCAAGGGGAAAAATACATCACGAAAAGTCTCATTCTGGTATGGCGGCAGAAGTGCCCAGGAAGTTTTTTATGATGACGAATTTATGGAGCTTGCAGAACAACACGACAACTTCACTTTCCGGATCGCACTCTCCGACCCGCAACCGGAGGATAACTGGACGGGACGAACCGGTTTTATTCACAATGTGGTACTAAATGAATACCTGCAGGACCACCCCGCCCCTGAAGATATCAATTACTACCTCTGCGGACCCCCGATGATGAATGCCGCTGTCTTTGATATGCTTGAAAACCTCGGCGTCGAAAAAGAGAATATCCACTTTGATGATTTTGGTTAAATGCTGAAAAATGCTTAGAGTCTAATTATGACACCCTTTCTAACTACTTTTATTGTAACGCTGACAATAGCATTCTGTCTCATGCTCTTTACGGCTGTACTTATCAGCTACTGCAAGAGAAGACAGAGCAGAACACGCCATGGGCTGACCGGTATGTGCCACCAGACCGGCGGCACAATGTGCGGCAGTTGCGGTTCGCAATTACTGCTGCCCGATAAAAGATTATCTCCCCCAGAGTAAAAAAGCTTTAATAAACTGGTCCAGATTGCCATCGAGGACAGCATCCACATTGCCAGACTCAACCTCCGTCCGGTGATCTTTGATCAATCTATAAGGCTGCAGAATATAGGAACGGATTTGACTGCCCCACGATATGCCTTTTTTATCTCCATGTAACCCTTCGTGCTGCTCAGCCTGTTTCTCCTTTTCCAGTTCGTAGAGTTGGGAGACCAGCATCTTCATGGCCATATCTTTATTGCGATGCTGGGATCTCTCATTTTGACACTGCACCACGGTACCTGTCGGCAGATGGGTAAGACGGATGGCCGAATCAGTTTTATTGACATGCTGCCCTCCGGCACCACTGGCTCGATAGGTATCAACCCGAAGATCTTTTTCGTCAATCTTAATATCCACGGTGTCATCTAACTCGGGCATTACCATGACCGAGGCAAATGAGGTATGACGCCGCCCACTGGTATCAAAAGGCGAAATACGGACGAGGCGATGGATACCAAGCTCCGAACGAAGGTAGCCGTAGGCGTACATCCCCTTAACCATAAATGTAACACTCTTGGTTCCGGCTTCATCCCCTGCAAGATAATCAAGAATAGTCGTTTTAAATTTTCTCTCCTCCGCCCAGCGCAGATACATCCTCAACAGCATGTCAACCCAGTCCTGGGCCTCAGTCCCCCCGGCCCCGGCATGAATCGTCACTAAGCTGTTATTTGTGTCATGCTCTCCACTGAACATGCATTCCATTTCAGCGGCAGAAAGATCCTCCTCCATCATGTCAATTTTCTGGGCAATCTCATGTTCCACGCCGCTGTCTTTTTCTTCCATTGCCATTTCAAGGAGGAGTTCCGTCTCTTCAAAATCATCCCATTTTGACTCCCATCCCCTGACAACATCCTGGAGCTGACCGTGTTCTTTCTGAACATGTCTGGCAGCCTCAGCATCGCTCCAAAAGTTTGGTGCCAAAGTCTGCCGCTCCAGTGTCTCAAGTTTTTCTTTCTTTCCGGCTAAGTCAAAGATGCTCCTTGAGCGCGAGCAGACGAACTTTTAAATCATTGAGCCTCTGTTTTGATACGGCAGCACCTGTGTCCATGGTCATTGTAGTTTCCTGTTAAGAGTCTTAGTCTTTTATGAGTTTTTTCGTTTTTACCGCAGTAATTAAACGGCCTCAACGAGTACTAACATAATTTATTTTGTGTATCTGCGAAACGTTCAGTGATATCTTCTCCGTATTCCTGCAGCGAATGCAGCTGTCACTCCCAGAAAAAGGCAAATGGGTCCAAAGAGATATCCGTAGAGCACCCAGAATGTTGCCCCCTCCCGCAGCACAACATCTGTTGAAAAACTATACGGCTGGAAGAGTTCTGAACGGGACTCGACGCTGCCAAGCGGGGTTATAAAGGCCGAAATGCCAGTATTAGCTGCCCGTACAAGACTGCGGCGGGTCTCCACTGCACGAAATACCGACATAGCCAGTGAATGATACGGGGCGCTTGACCTGCCATACCAGGCATCATTGGTCAAATTGACAAGCATGTTCGCCCCCGAAAGGACCCATTTTCTAGAAATTTCCGGAAATACCGATTCAAAACAGATCAAAACACCGATCCGCGCATCCCTCCAGACCATGGGCAGTTCAATCTTCCCGGTAGAAAAATCACCTACTGCCTCGACAAGCGGAGCCAAAAACGGCAGCAGCTTCTTGAACGGTACATATTCTCCAAAAGGTACCAGGTGTGTCTTGTAATATTTACCGCCAATCTGTCCGGTAGGATTCAAAAGCAGGGCACTGTTGAAGAACTCAACTTTCTGCGCCTTGCGGTCAATTATTTCATACCATGGGGCACCGGTTAGAAGAGCAATATCATATTCAGATGTCATCCCTTGCAGGAGCACCGTGAACTCGTTGTTCTGCGGGTAAAACGGCAGCGCTGTTTCCGGCCAGACAACCAGTTCCACGGGCTTGTCATGCAAAAGATCGCGGGAGAGTTCCAGGTACCTGTCAACGGTATCTTTCTGCTGCGAAGGTGACCATTTGATACTCTGATCGATATTTCCCTGGGCAACACCCACTCGCATTTTATTTAGATCCTGATCTGATAGAGCGATACTGATCTCTGCAGTTCGCTGTTTTGAGTAAAATACGCCACTGCCAACTACCAGAACAAAGGAAAGAGTGAGGGGAAAAATAGTGGTAACCGTCTGTTTTTTAGTCAATAAAAGTACAATAAGGCTGTTTACAAAGACAATCATCCAGGTCACCCCATGGTGGCCGAAAAGATCCGCAATCTGGATAAAATCAGTCTTCTCCCAGAGACCGTAACCAAGATCCATCCACGGAAAACCGGAAAAAAAGACTCCACGTAACCAGTCGATCCCCACCCAGAGTGTGGGCAGCAGCCACAATACTGCTCCGGCCGGCAGAGTCAAAAAAATATATCTGGCAAGGACTCCAAATACAATACAATAGATGCTCATATAAAGAGCGAGCAGCACAAGCGCCAGTACGGAAATAGACCAGTGCAGCCCACCGTACTTCTCCAGAACGATAACAATCCAATAAAGCAGAAAAAGAAAGTGAACGATCCCCGCCGTGAAACCATACACCCCGGCCTCTTTTACTGAACCTTTACGAATTGCGGCAAGCAGGGGAACCAGAGCCACAAACAAAAGAGGCCATAACTCGCCACCACCAGGAAAGGATAACCAGAGTAAGATTCCGGTTATAGTGGAAAAAAAGAAGGAAATATTGCGGAAAACCATTGTGTTATCGAGTACTCATGATTCTACTTATTTTAATTCTCTTGAGATGCCTGTCACTTGCACTCTTAATATCGAAACGAAAGCCGGAGATATCGACGGTTTCTCCCGCCACGGCCAAACGTCCCAAGGCATTTAGAACTAGACCACCGACAGATTCATAGGGTCCTTCCGGAAATTCAATATCAAAGTACTCCTCGATCTTTTCTATATCGATCCGGGCATGCACCAGAACGTTATTCTGATCAATTATCTCCACTTCATCCTGTTCCAGATCATATTCATCATCAATCTCACCAACGATCTCTTCCAGAATATCCTCCAGGGTAATGAGGCCCCTGATAGTACCAAACTCATCGGTAATCATCGCCATGTGGGCTTTGCGCTTCTGAAATTCAGGTAACAGGTCGACTATGAGTTTGGATTCGGGGATAAAATAGACAGGCCTCAGATATTTTTCCAGAGTCACATCTTCCTTGTGCGGACGGGTACAAAATTCGAGCAGATCCTTGGCGTGAACAACACCGATCACCTGATCCGGATTTTCCCTATATATCGGAATTCGCGTTAATCCGTTATCTATAACAATATCAATAAGTTCAGCGATTGGATCAGCCTCATCAAAAGAGACAACCTCCGCCGCTGGTGTCATGATTTCTGTCGCTCGCGTTTCCCTGAAGTCAAAGATAGAAGAAATCATCTTCTCTTCCAGACTGGATATCAAGCCGTGCTCCTCACCCTCTTCAAGAAGCTCCTGAATTTCATGCTCAAGATCTTCTGTAGTGCCGGGACGCCTGAAATCAACTAATGACCATATTTTTTTCAGAATATTCTTTTGTTGCGGCGTTTCCTGTTCTTCAGATACTGTATCGTTTTCCATTGTTTCCTACAATTTCCCAAGCCCCCTGTAACCGGTTTCTATGTTTTAGCAGGAGAAATATGATATATGGGTCATACTAAAAACCTCTGTTGTAAGCAATAATTTCTCATCCCAAAAAATCAATTTATTCAACACGATACTAAGGAAATTTAGAAAAGAGAAACGAAAATTACAAAAATACACGGCTACTCGATATAATAGAGCCCGGAAGACACATTTTTACTTTTCTAATTGCTATGGTACGACTATACTAACCAATATTTTAAAGAGTGTAGTTTTTTTGCTATCCCAATTTCCTCCTTCTTTTTTACCCAGGATAAAAGGATGACACCAGCACAGTCTGATAAAAATATTCGGAAATTAATCGAAACACAGATTAACCTCCCATCGCCACCTGTTATCGCTGCCAAAATTCTTAGTACTGTTCAGAGCAAGGATTTTTGTCTGAGCGATTTAGAGAAAATTATTTCTGCGGATCCAGCACTTACGGGGAAAATGTTGAATCTAGCCAACTCCGCATTTTATGCTCTGCCTAACAAGGTTACCAATATCACCCGTGCCATGTCTATACTCGGGACAAATGCCATCAAGAATATTGTACTATCCTTTGTTATTGCCAAGAGCCTTCAAAGACAAAAAAACTCATATTTTGATTTTGAACTTTTCTGGCGACGATCTGTTACAACCGCAGTAGCCGCAGAACGTGTAAAAAACATTACAACTCTTTCAAATGACGATATTTTTGTGGCAGGACTTCTACAAAATCTTGGCATCTTGATTCTGGTTCTCAGCAAAGGGAAAGACTACTGCACCCTCCTGACCACCTGTAAAATGGGTGATGATAGCACCTGCCTCATCAAGGGGGAACTGGACAAATATCAGTTTGACCACCAGCAGCTCAGTTACACCCTCATCAACAGTTGGGGACTGCCGCGATCCATCTCCGACCCGATGCGCTACCACCGTGAACCGGAAAACGCACCTGAAGAAATCCGCCAGATGGCAAGAGTCCTCTCGATTGCAAATCTTTTGTCAACCATCTACCACGGAACGGATACATCCGAGAATGTCCTGCTCCTGCAAAATAAGATGGAAGAATTCTTTGATCTGGATGCACATCAAACCCAGGACCTGCTTGATGATGTCGCCCAGCGATCCATTGATATCCAAAAGGTTTTCGACCTTGATCCTGGTCAAATGAAACCCTACTCCCAGATGTTGCAGGAGGCGAATGAGGAACTTGGCCGCCTCAACTTCTCATATGAGCAACTGGTAATGGCGCTCAAGGAATCGAAAGAAAAATCGGAAAAATTTGCCAGTGATTTGCAGGCTGCAAACTATCAACTTGAACAGCTGGCGTTTCGCGACGGGTTAACAAATCTCTATAACCATAGATATTTTCAGGAAATTCTTGAAAAGGAATTTGCAAGAGCGGACCGCTATGGGAATGATCTTTGTCTCATAATGTTTGATATAGATTTTTTCAAGAAGGTCAATGACAATTACGGGCACCCGGCAGGCGATCAAGTTTTGACCACCCTGGCAAAACAGCTGCAGGCTATTGTTCGACCCAGTGATATACTTGCCAGATATGGTGGAGAAGAATTTATGGTTATTCTTCCGGAAACAGAAGCATCAGGGATGAAAGTATTTGCGGAACGACTCAGGCGTTGCGTTATGGGAATCACAACCAAAGTCAATAATATGGAAATTAATGTGACGATAAGTTCCGGCGGCGTTCACTTCAATCCTGCTGTTGAAGGGATAACTAAACAGGACCTTATAGACACCGCGGACCGGGCTCTTTATATGTCCAAGGAAAATGGAAGAAACAGATTCACAGCCCTTCCCCAGCCCGAAAAAACATGATCGAACCGAGATAGGATATCTAACACACATTGGAATTTTGCTATGCTTAACTTTACGACATCCTATTTGAAATCATTGGCAGTCTTTGTATTATTGTTTTTCCTCACAGGCAATCAGGGGATTGCAGGTGAAATCAGAATGCTCGACTGGAATGAAGTAGTCAAAACAGCGCAGGGCCAGACGGTTGACTGGTACATGTGGGGTGGTTCTCCCGCGGTGAATAAATACGTCAACGGTTTTCTGGCAGAAAATCTGAAAAAAAAATATGGTATTACCCTGCGAC
>CAXMTO010000396.1:0-11610 GCA_964196355.1 uncultured Myxococcota bacterium | reverse complement strand
CAATAAGTAAAGAATATGTGCAGAATCATGATGGAACCATTCGTTTGCTGACCAGCAAGAAGGGTGCTCGTTTTCTTGTGACTCTGCCACTATCAGGATGAATCAAATCGTGAAAATAAACATTTTACTAGTTGTTTGTGTGTTTCTGTTGGGAGGATGTGCTGAATTGAGGCAGTACATTTCAGAGCCTGGGGACCTTCTTGAGCCTAATGTTACTAATTACCTCCTGTCGTGCCTGAACGATATACAGGACATTGGACCTGAAGAATTTGTAGACAATTTTGAGATGGCAGAGAAAGGACTTCAGCGTGGCAGGGACCGGGACAAATTACGCTTTATTTGCGTGAGTTTACATGCAAAGGCTGATTACAAGCAGTTTAAGCAGGGCACAAAAGTGCTTGAACAATATTTTACTGAACATCCTAACACTACAGATACTATTCACCAGGGGTTTAAAATTCTGGTTGATCGGCTTGATGAGGAAATGATGGACAATTGGAGTATCTGGAAATCGATGAATGAAGACAAAAAGGAACTCTCGGCAGAAGTTGAATCTTTACAAGGAAGGCTTGGTGAGTTGCAAAAGCAGATCGAGCAGTTAAAGAATATTGAAAATATTATTGAGAGTAGGGAGATTGAGCAGCCATGAGTGATAAAGGTTACAAAATACTCCTTGTCGATGATGAGGCTGATTTGCTCAGTTTGTGGAAATTAAGACTTGAGAGTAATGGTTACGAGGTAACCACGGCGCTCAGCGGAGAGGAAGCCCTGGCAAAATTGTCGGTGATCAATCCCAATGTTGTACTTACTGACCTGCGGATGCAGGGGATAGACGGTATGGCACTGTTTGAGGCGATTCGGGAGCGGAACAAGGTTATTCCTGTCATTATAATAACCGCGCATGGTTCTATTCCAGAGGCAGTTGAGGCCACGAAACAAGGCGTTTTTAGCTTTCTTACTAAACCTATTGATGGCAAGGACCTTATTCTCGAGACAGAGAAGGCGTTGCGGTTTTCAACGGGTGGCACTCTAACGCAGGATGATAGCAATAAGTGGCGTAGGGATATTATTTTCAAGAGTGCTGCCATGGAAGAACTTCTTTCTAGGGCATGGTTGGTGGCTGATGCAGATTCGACTGTGCTTATTCGAGGTGAAAGTGGTACTGGAAAGGAGCTTTTGGCTATTGCTATTCATCGGGCCAGTAGTCGCAGGGATGGCCCTTTTATTCCGGTCAACTGTGCTGCCATTCCAGAAGCACTGCTTGAGTCGGAACTGTTTGGTCATGCAAGGGGATCTTTTACAGGCGCCTCGAAAAGTCATATCGGGCTTTTCCAGTCCGCGAACAAGGGAACATTGTTTCTCGATGAGATTGGCGATATGCCACTGCATTTACAGGTGAACCTTCTCAGAGTGTTGCAGGAAAAACAGATCAGGCCTGTGGGCAGTACAACGCCTGTGCCCGTGGATGTGCGGATTATCTCCGCTACACACAGAAACCTGGAAGAAGCTATTGAGGATAAGCAGTTTAGGGAGGACCTTTTTTACCGGCTGAATGTTGTAAGTCTTGATCTGCCACCTTTGCATGAGCGAAAGGAAGATATCCCGTTGCTTGCAGAATATTTTATGCAAATCTTGTCTGGTGAAAACATAAAATCTGTGAAGAGGATTACGTCTGAAGCCATGCGGATTCTGGTGGATGCAGCCTGGCCGGGAAACGTCCGCCAATTGTACAATGTAGTGGAAAATGCATTTGCCTTGGCTACCTCGACGCTCATTACAGAGGACCTCTTGCATGACGCAATTAAGCATCACCAAAAAAAGATTATGTCTCTGTCTGAAGCTCGCCGTCAATTCGAACAACAATATCTCATTAAGCTCCTGCAGACAACCCAGGGCAATGTGTCACAGGCTGCTTGCATAGCCAATCGAAATCGTACAGATTTTTATAAATTGTTGAATCGGCATCATATCATTCCTGCTCTTTTCAAATCATAATACGATGATATAGGGTTTTATCGGGTTTTTGGGGGTGTCGCAAAATAGAGACTCACCCAGAGCGTTCTTTTCTGATTGCCAAAAGTGGCATTGGTTCTGTCTATAAATATAGATAGAACTTTTGTTTTGATGAATCAAACAGCTGCCATCAGATTGATTTTTGATAATTTCAAAACGAGTTAACATATCCAAAGGACATAGCAACCTGAAAGAGTAATGATGCAAATAGAAAATTGGCTGGTGGTTAAAGATGATGAAAAACTGACAGCAGTTAAACAGACTCCAAGAGTGCCAGTCCGTTTTTTCTTAAAATCAGCTCTTCTCTTTCGTCTCCAAGTTCTAACACTTGCAGATGCTTATAGGTTTCTTGCGGACTTGACCAGGGTGAATCAGTGCCGAACAGAATATACTCCTTGGGATGCTTGAGGATTATCCTGCGGGCGGTCTGTGGGTCGATCTGGTCAAGGGTGTAGGAAATATCCATGTAGATTTTTTTGCCGGCTAAGAGGTCCTCAACTTCAGCCCATTGCTGCCAGGCACCAAGATGGGTTGTAACCATCTTGAGTTCAGGGAATCGCGTTACAACGCTAAGAATTTGTTTTGGATCACATCGCCTGATCCGCGGAAATGCAATATCAAAGCCGGTGTGCATGACCAGTATCAAGTTCTGTTCCGTTATTTTTTCATAGGCTGGGAACATTTTTTCGTCATCGAGAAAAAACCGCTGGTAATAGGGATGCATCTTGATGCCCTTGAATCCTTCAGCCTTGATCTGTTCAATATGGAGCAGGGCATTGGGATCTTCAGGATGAAAAGATGGAAAGGGAATGATTCGTTCACTGCGGATCTGTTTGGACCAGGTGATGATGGACTCAAACTGCGTGGGTCTGGTAGCGATGGAACAGATCACACTTTTCTCTACTCCATTCCGGTCCATGATAGACAGCAGAGATGCTATCCTGCCATCGTGGTTGGCCTTGACGCCTCCTTCTTCCTCAAGGTACGGGATGGCACTTGGGGCGACTTGATCCGGGAAGGCATGGGCATGAAAATCTATAATTCCCTGCATTGTCTTTATTAATGTTTAGTTTTCAGGTGGACAAACCCTGTCTGATCTCATCTTGGAGGGAGGAGATGACACTAACCGGGTCAGTTGTTTCGCTCTTCACTGTCTGTATCCAGGGCCAGGATGATTCGTTCGTTCAGTGAAATGTCTTTCATTGGGTTGGCCTTTTTGTGTGTATCTGGTTTGGGCATAACGTTAAATGGTACACCCTATACAAATGAACGCAAGACAAAAGTATTATGTAGATAATTGGCAAATAATTTCAAACGATGTTAACGAAAATACGGTTCAAAGGCAAGAGCCTAATCAAGAGATTCTTGCATCTGAACCCGGGCTGGGCATTTACTTCATAGTGGACTAGGCATGTTGAAATATTATCAGTTTTGTCCAAATAAAAAATCGGAGTTGCATGATGGTCTATTTTTTGCCTATCTCTTTCTTGTAGCAATTTGTAACCAAAGTCCATATCCATAATCGATCGCTTTAGCAAAATTAAAAGTCAGGTCAAGCACTACCCTAAAGTCCTTTGGTAGCATAAGTGCTGTTATGAATATTATCTGTAACGGTTACGGGTTGTAACAATTTGAACGGAACGATCCTGTTGGCCTGTTTAATTCCAAAGGAGGTTGCCGTAAACTATTCAGTAAACTTTATTTACATCTTGGCATTCGTAGCGCGACCTGGTCTTAATTGAATTTCTGTAACTTTATTGAATTACTGGGGATAACAATACAATATTTTTTTGGCACAGTTCTTTCTTCCGTGTTTTCTCATCTCATATGAAATGAGATTGATTATTAAAAGAGAATCCCTTGTTGACTGTTTGAGTGAGATTCATTGTTAAAAAGGGAAAGAACTAAATATTTAAGCATCAACTGTCGCCAATTGCAGACGCTTTCGTCTTTTTATCTCAAGCCAACAGTTTCCATAATTATTTGTTTCTCTTTAATATCAAACAGCTAAATGAAAAACATCCCAAATGGCATAATACTTGCTATCTACGCTCAAGACAGCATTGGGGGCCGATTTTATTATGGCTAAAATATTAATGTGCCTAGATAACAGAAAGAGCAATTATTGACTGTTTGATTGTATAGAGATGGACATTAAAAAAAAGATCCCAATTTGTGGTGTAATAATGATTCTGACGGTCGTTCTGGTGGAAACGATCAGTTCAACAGGCACTTCTATGGAGGCCGGAGACGTTGCAACCAGTATCGGTTCGATATCCCCTCTTCTGTGGATATACATTGCACCGCTTTTCCTGATCTGGGCTTTTTATATAGGATTGCAAGAGGATAAGGAGCGGGAAAACCGCGAAATAAAAAGAAAGTCTTATAAAGACGGCTTTAATGAGCCAGTGACCCTTCATCCTGTAATCGATCATAGCCGCTGTATAGGATGTGGTTCTTGTGTCAATGCCTGTCCTGAACAGGACGAACATACCGTTCTGGGAATTATCGATGGCAAATGTCATTTAATCGGTCCTTCTAACTGTATTGGTCATGGCTCCTGTGCAGAAGCATGTCCAATGGATGGAATATCTTTGGTTTTCGGAACTAAAGAGAGAGGTGTTGAAATACCAGTTGTATCACCGGGTTTTGAAACCAACGTCCCCGGCCTTTTCATTGCCGGGGAGTTAGGAGGTATGGGGCTAATTCGGAATGCTATCGAACAAGGTCGGCAGGCCATGGATTCCATAAGCAATATTGGCGGTCTGGGTATGAGCGATCTACTTGATGTAGTGATTATAGGAGCCGGGCCAGCCGGTTTTTCCGCATCCCTTACTGCAATGCAGAAAAAATTGAGTTTTGTAACTGTTGAACAGGAAACTTTGGGGGGAACGGTTTCGCACTATCCGCGCGGCAAAATAGTGATGACCCGGCCGGTTTATATGCCCTTTGTCGGGAAAGTTAAATTTAAAGAAACGACTAAAGAAGAATTACTTCGTTTCTGGCGTGACACAGAGAAGAAGAGTGGTCTTAGGATCAATTATAACGAACGGGTCGAGACCATAAAAAGAAAGAAAGATCATTTTGAAGTCAGGACAACGAAAACAATATATCAAAGTAAAACAGTTCTCCTTGCCATCGGTATTCGTGGGACGCCACGTAAGCTTGGCTTGCTTGGCGAGGAATTACCCAAGGTTGTTTATCGGGTTGTCGAACCAGAGCAGTATCAAGGTCACCATTTGCTGGTAGTAGGGGGTGGTGATAGTGCCTTGGAAGCCGCTTGCTGTCTATCCGAGGTCCCTGATACTAATGTTACCCTTTCATACAGGGGCGAAGCTTTCAGCAGGGCCAAGGAAAAGAATCGTAAGAAAGTCGAGGCCTGCCAGTCGAGTGGTTCACTCAAAGTTCTGATGAAATCTGATGTCAAGAAAATAGTCGAGTCAAAAGTCCTTGTGGAACAGAATGGAAAGCTAATGGAACTGGATAATACATCAGTAATTATCTGTGCTGGAGGTCTTCTGCCCACCTCTTTTTTGAATAAAATCGGCATAACCATGGAAACCAAATATGGAACGGCATAAACAGGTAAGAAAAGATATCTGCTTAATCGCAGTAATTTTTGTCTGTATTGCAGTTATTTCCCCTTTAAATGCCTTTGCAGATCTGGTGGATACCGATAGTGCAAGACTGGAAGAGGTAAAAGCGGCAGCGCGAGTAAAGGATTTTGAAACAGTTGTGATTTTGCTTCGACCCTTGGCCGAACAGGGAGATTCAGTTGCCCAGTATAAACTTGCCGGCCTGTATCGCTCTGGACGTGGTGTACAGAAAAACCTTGAGACCGCTTTTCAGTGGATGCTGAAATCAGCGATCCTGGGGAACAGCAAAGCGCAATATAATGTTGGTTCCATGTATGAAAAAGGCTGGGGTGTTGAAAAGAATTGTGCAGAAGCACTCAACTGGTACAGGTTTGCCAGCAGCCAGGGACATTCCCCGGCAAAGGAAAAATTTGATAAGCAACAGGAATGGTATGTGGAGATACAGCGTAATAAAATCCCAGAAAGGCCAATAGCTAAAGAATGGCGGAATCCTGATGAAGGTCTGCTATGGGCGGCAAGGAAGAATAATCTTGAAGGGGTTAGGAGCTTTCTGGCGTTGGGCTCGAACGTAAACGCTGTTGATGAATTTGGTCGCACCGCTTTGGCCGAAGCATCTTTCAGGGGACATGCTGATGTCATCAAATTCCTGCTGGAAAACGGTGCGGATATTCATATACGGGACAGATATGGAGATAACGCTCTGCATCTTGCCATAAACGGCGGCCATGGTGAAGTTGCGAATATTTTATTGGTTAATGGCATTGATAGTAATGAAATGGATGCCCACGGCAATACGCCCCTGATTCTTGCTTCCAGAAAAGGAGCTTATAAAACGGTCATTGCTTTGCGGCAGAAAGGGGCAAATCTGCATGTCAGGAACAGCAAGAATATATCTGCCATTCAATTTGCTGCACGAGGAAATTTCAAAGACACGGTCAGCTTTTTACATGGCGAAGGTGCCAGGCTTGAGGAAAACGAACCAGTTCCTTTAAAGCGGCTTGTAGTAGGCCCTCAGGAGAGTCGTATCCCGCTTTCACAAAACGCTTCATCTACTGAAGACAAAAGTATAGAGCCTTATAATGGCTGGCCAGCCTTAATGATCGCTGCCTGGCGGGGCTACCCGGAGTCCGTTCGTTATCTGCTCGATCAGGGTGCAGATGCGAACTGGAAAGACAATGAGGGACATACTGTCTTAAGCAGGGCTGTAAGACAGGGCCACGAGACTATTGTAAAGATGCTGCTGGATGCTGGTGCGGAGCTGAACACAAGCCCGTCAGACGGCAGAACATCGTTCTTGTATGCTGCGGAGTCTGGTTATGCTGAAATTGTCAGTCTATTGCTTGCAGCAGGTGCAGACGTTGAACAACGTTTACAAGATGGCAGCACGGCTTTGATCCTTGCAATACTGGGTGGTCATGATCGTGTAGTGGATCAGTTGTTGCAAGCTGGTGCTACTGTGGACCTGCAACATCAGGATGGCAGATCACCATTAATCTATGCTGCATCATATGGGCATAAAGAAATTGTTGCCGGTTTGCTTGCGCATGGCGCTGATCCAAGTATAGCGGATAATGAAGGACATACCGCCTTATGGTTCGCTGTTGATGGTGGGCAGATTGAAATAGTCAGAGATTTGCTCAACCACCGGGCTGCTGTAAATGTCAAGAGCTGGAATGGACACACCCCCTTATTTCGTGCAGCTTCGCATGGCTACGATGAAATTGCTAAAGAGTTGCTGCAGGCAGGGGCAGAAGATCAAATTCGCAGCATTTCCGGCAATACACCCATGATGATGGCCGCGAAGCATGGACACTCGGATATTGTCAAACGATTGATCGTTAACGGTTCGGTTGTAGATGATAGGAATGCAAACGGCAATACGGCATTGATGCTTGCTGCCTCGGGTGAACATCTGCAAACAGTGAAGGTCTTGCTCCATTATGGCGCAAATCCAAACCTGAGGAACGAAAAAAGAGAGCAGGCACATATGTTAGCTGCCGGAAACCAGGACCTTGTCGACCTTCTCGAAGATCACAGATCTCTAAAAAAACGTTTATTGGGATTTTTATAGGCTGATCAGCGTTAGTTAAGAAAATTACCAGAGAGAAAAGACTGACAATATGCAGACAGCAACATCAATATTAGAAGGGATTCAGAATCAGCCCGGGAAAAGTGTTTCACTGTCAAGAGTGGACCGGGGGGTCCTATATAAAGAACCGAACAGAATTTATGTGGCGCCCAAAAAGCGATTATTGGCCTTCCTGTTTTATGGGTTGGTTTGTCTGGCCCTATTAACAGGCTGGTTGGCAAGAGGCGAAGAATACCTCGTCGCCAAGTCAGGCACCGGTTATTTCTTAGGAATACTTGGGGGCTTGTTGATGCTGATGCTTTTGGTATATCCGCTTCGCAAAAGAGCTCGTTTCATGCATAACTTTGGTTCGCCAAAGCATTGGTTTCGCGTTCATATGATAATGGGAATAATCGGTCCGGTTCTTATCATTTTTCATACCAATTTCAAGTTCGGTTCCATAAACAGCACAGTTGTCTTGGTTATGATGATCCTGGTGACACTAAGTGGGTTGGTCGGGCGGTATATTTATATCAAGATCCATTATGGCCTTTACGGCAAGCAGGCAACACTTGAAGGGCTGCGTAATGAAAGTGAAGCCAATCGTAGCAGCCTTGCTGTTGTATTGGGATATGCACCAAGATTGAGGCGCCGTTTGCAGGTTTTTGAATCAACGGTATTGGCACCGTCAACAGGAGTTATGCAAAGTATCAAACGCCTTTTGATTGCAAATCTTTGGAGAGGGTGGACTCATTTGATGCTGCTGATAGGCCTGAGAAAGGCATTAAAAGTTGTGGCTAAGCGATCGGGATGGACTGTATCGGAAAAGCGGCAACATGCTGAATTTGCCAGGCGCCGTATAAGAACTCATCTGGACCTTATCATCAAGGTTGCTGAATTCGGTTTTTATGAAAAGCTTTTTTCTCTGTGGCACCTGTTCCATTTACCCTTGTTTTTTATGTTGGTGATTGCAGGCATCATTCATGTGCTTGCAGTTCATATGTATTGAAATTTCAGAGTCCAATCTAAGTTTACCTTGTTAGCGTTTATTAAATCACATCGATACAGCTTCGACACTTGTTTTGACCTGATTGTTTCATCCCTTGAAATTAACAATGCATCAACGAAATGCAAAAAAGACTACTTGTAATCATTTATTCATTGGCACTGGTTGGGTTTGTCCCCGTTATAGGTCAGTCAGCAGTCGTTGAACAACTTATCATGCCAGGTGAACTTATTCAGGGTCATGCAAAATATGAAAAAGAATGCGAACGGTGTCATGAGCCTTTCAGTAAAACATCTCAGAAAAAACTTTGTCTGGACTGTCACAAGGATGTTGACGTCGATATTCGGAAAGGAACCGGTTTTCACGGCATCAGTGATGAAACGAAGGATACAGAATGTAAGCATTGTCACACGGAACATGAGGGGCGAAACGTGGATATCGTGAGACTGGACAAGGAAATTTTTGATCATGATGTAACGGACTTCAAACTCAAGGAACAGCATCTTAAGGCAAGTTGTTCAGCTTGTCATCTTCCAAAGGTAAAATACAGGGAGGCATCATTGAAGTGTATCGACTGTCATAAGAAGGCAGACATACATAAGGGAAAACTTGGGGAAGTTTGTGCAGATTGCCATGTAGAAAAAAGCTGGAGCACATTTCAATATGATCATAATAAAACAAAATTTTCCCTTAAAGGTATCCATCAACAAGTGGCGTGCAGAAATTGCCATCCGGACGAACTTTGGAAGAATACGCCAGGCGATTGTTTTTCCTGCCATAGACTCAATGATATCCATGGGGGCCGCTACAGCGAGAAATGCGATAAGTGTCATACTACCGAAAAAAAAGATGAAGGGAAGCCTGAGATTAGCAGTAACGGGGGAAAATTGAATTATTGGAAGTATTCCATTTTCGATCACGATAAAACGAAATTTTCTTTAAAGGACAAACACATTGAAGTCGCCTGCGACAAATGCCATCCAGGGAAAGTTTATGAGGAAAAGCTGGGAGTAGCATGTTTTCCATGCCACAAAAATGATGATCTCCATAAAGGCCGTTATGGCGAGAAATGCGAGACTTGCCATATTCAGAAGGAATGGAAAAAGTCAATCTATGACCATAATAAAACAAAGTTTCCCCTGAAGGATAAGCATATTGAGGTTGCCTGTGACAAATGCCATACCGGGCCGACAGCGGAACAGAAATTGGGGCTTACCTGCAATACATGCCATCGTTTGGATGACGTCCATCAGGGTCGTTACAGTGAAAAGTGTGAGACTTGCCATATTCAGAAGGAGTGGAAGAAGTCAATCTATGATCACGATAAAACGAAATTTTCTTTAAAAGACAAACATATTGAAGTCGCCTGCGACAAATGCCATCCAGGCATAATTGCAGAGGAAAAACAGAGACTGACCTGTGATGCCTGCCATCTTGAGGACGATGTGCATAAAGGTCAGGTCGGTAAAAAATGTGAACGTTGTCATAACCAGTCAGGCTGGATGAA
This sequence comes from uncultured Myxococcota bacterium, assembly GCA_964196355.1. Lineage (GTDB taxonomy): Bacteria > Desulfobacterota > Desulfobulbia > Desulfobulbales > Desulfocapsaceae > Desulfomarina. The sequence goes on along the minus strand of CAXMTO010000396.1, from coordinate 1,420 downwards.
AAAGGTGTTTTTTGATCATGATCTGGCCAGGTTCCCTCTCATTGGCATTCATGCAATTACTCCTTGCGAGGAATGTCATCTGTCATCTGCTTACGAAGACGCTCCTGTGCAGTGCAATAAATGCCATGGGTCGGATGATCTCCATAAGCTTCGTCTTGGTCCACAGTGTGAGCTTTGCCATAACCCTAATAGCTGGGCTTTTTGGGAATACGATCATAATACCCAGTCAAAATATATTCTGAATGGCGCCCATGAAGGGTTGGAATGTCATGCCTGCCATAAAACTAAAACTGATAAAGAAATACGTCTTTCAAATAAGTGTTACGGATGTCACCTGAAAGATGATGTCCACTTTGACAGGTTCGGCAAAGACTGTGGACGGTGTCACATAACAAAGTCATTCAAGGAACTTAAAAAATTACAGTGATCTATCCATGATTAGTTGCGTTTTATTAACAAACAGACGGAAGAGAAGCTTATTTAGAGAAATTTTTATGAGATCCCAAAATAGCTGCAATTTCCCTACTTTGTCCAAGATTGGCAAAAAAAGTTTCATCATTATCCTGATGCTGTTGGCAGTAATGTTTTCTGCTTCGTATGCAACCGCTGAAGAAGATATTTATGAATTTGATCATCTCACAACAGGTTTTTCACTGACAGGATCTCATGAGCGAGTTGAATGCGAAAGTTGTCATGTCCGAGGAATTTTTAAAGGAACATCTACTCAGTGTAATGATTGCCATCAGCTTGGTGGACGTATTCAGGCAACACCCAAGCCCGTTAATCACATGATTACTGGGGAATCTTGTGAACAGTGCCATATAGGGAGTATGTGGAGTGAAATACTATTTGATCATCAGTCGGTTAATGATAACTGCGTGAGTTGTCACAGCAATGACAAATCGGTGAATCATATTCAGAGCGCCAATACCTGTGATGACTGTCATACGAGCAATGGTTGGCTGCCTGCTACAACGGATCATCAGTCAGTGACCGGCACCTGTGCCAGCTGTCACGTGGACGATAAAGGCACCAGCCATATTCAGAGCACGAACACCTGCGATGACTGCCATGCAACCACTGGCTGGACACCTGCCGACAATATGGATCATCTGTTAATTACCGGAACCTGTGCCAGTTGCCATACAGACGACAAGGGTACCAGCCATATCCAGAGCACCAACACCTGTGACGCCTGTCATACGTCGGATGGTTGGTTGCCTGCATCTACGGACCATCAATCAGTAACCGGTACCTGTGCCAGCTGCCATACTGACGATAAGGGCACCAGCCATATCCAGAGCACCAACACCTGTGACGATTGTCATTCGAGCAGTGGTTGGTTGCCTGCAACTACGAACCATCAGTCAGTCACCGGTACCTGCGCCAGCTGCCATACTGACGATAAGGGCACCAGCCA
>CAXMTO010000395.1:0-13502 GCA_964196355.1 uncultured Myxococcota bacterium | reverse complement strand
AATAAAACCTTATCCCGCATTTCTCATGAACATTGTGTCAATTTTCTGAAAGTGTTTTCATTGTAACAGCTTGCCACCCGTTCGATTTGACGAGAAATTTTACACAATGTTCACCAAAGGCCAGCAGATATGATCACATCCGGAGTCTCACTGCGTTCGCTTACCTGCAGCGTCGCTATCCGAGCAAACATACACTACTATAGTTCACTGGGGTGCTTCTTGAATATGTAATCATTTTTGCTGGTGAGAAATCCGGGCTAGAAAATCATAGAAAAACAAACAGAAATCAGATAAGTTTGCAATGATTCTGTAGAATTAAAAACATGAGAAAAGAGGAGTATCATGCCTAAAATAGTCAACGTTGAGATATCCGCAGGTATTTGCGGATTCGTCACCCAAGTCTGTGCTGAAGATAAGACCGGTTATAAAGCCTCTTTCCGTTTAGACAGTGAATGCCCGAACTGGAAAAAAGTCGATGAGATCCTGGGTGGGAAAGAATTGAATATGATGACCGAGCTGTTCAAGGATAGAGAAACAGGAACCCTTAATTCCCAGGTCCTGGAGGTCAGCCTGAATACGATTCCCCACGTGTCATGCCCTGTGATATCAGGCATTCTAAAGGCCCTGGAGGTAAGTGTCGGTCTTGCACTGCCCAAAGATGCCGCCATAATCTTTAAAGATTAGTGCCTTCCTCCAATGCTTTTGACCATACTTTTAAAGCAATTCTGCATATTGACACTACTCGACCTCTGGCTGTATAGTTGAGTCTGATTTTCTGTAGATTATACCACAGTTATTCCGTAATTATTTTTTTGCATTATGGTGGGGGAGAGCAGGATGAAAAAAGTAGAATATAGAGAGCAGGCTTTGAAGCTTTTTCCGTGGGTCTGTGCAAATTGCGGCCGTGATTTTACCGGCAAAAAACTGAAAGAGCTGACTGTTCACCACAAAGATCATAATTACAAAAACAATCCGCCTGATGGCAGCAATTGGGAGCTGCTGTGCATTTACTGCCACGATAACGAGCATTCGCGTTTACTTGATGCCGAATGGCTGCCCACTCAAAATCCAGATAAAGAAGAGGGCGTCACAGCCACACACTCGCCTTTCGCGGGCCTGAAGGATCTGCTAAACAAACCTGATAAAAAATAAGGAAAGGACGAATATAAATATATTTTTTTCTATAAAATGAGGTGCTTTTTATAAGATTTCTCTTTCCAGAAACTGCGTGAATCGATCCTGGGAAACACCGGGTGAAAAATAAAAGCCCTGACCTTCATCAACGCCGTATTCTTTCAGCAGTTCGAGTTGATCTTCGGATTCGATACCTTCCGCAACAATATTCATACCTAGACTGTGGCCTATCGCTACAATTGCCTTGATGATTACTCGAGTATTGTTGTCCGTACCGCATCCCATCACAAATGAACGATCAATTTTTATAGTATCTACAGGGAAAGTCGTCAGGTAACTCAAAGAGGAATACCCGGTTCCAAAATCATCTAATGCTATTCTGAGTTTCAGGTCTTTCATCTGCTCCAGCACCGAAACCGTATCTTCCGTATTTTGCATGAGGGTGTTTTCCGTTATTTCAACCTCAAGATTAGCAGCGTCAAGATTCGCCTCATCAAGCGCATCCCGGATGATCCGGACAATATCCTGGCTGGAAAATTGATAGCCCGACAAATTGACCGCAATCCTGATGGGCGTAAAACCATTTTCTCGCCACTGCTTGTTTTGTTTACAGGCAGTTTGTATCACCCACTTGTTAATCTCGACAATCAGGCCAGATTCCTCTGCCAGGGGAATAAACTCGTCAGGCGGAACCATACCTTTCTGGGGGTGCATCCAGCGTATTAGCGCTTCTGCACCAATAATCTTCCGGGTGGATAACTCAATTTGCGGTTGGTAGTGGAGAACAAATTCATCTCTTTCAATGGCATGTTTCAGGTCCTGTTCTATGGAGAAACGTTCCAGAACGGCTGCATTCAGAGATTTTTTGTAAAATTGATAATTATTTCTCCCGGTATCTTTCGCGTGATACATCGCCGAATCAGCATGCTTCATCAATATTTCTGCATCTTCACCATCTGCAGGGAAGGTGCTGATGCCAATGCTCGTAGTCACTGAAATACTGTGTCCTTCGAGATCATGTGTTTTTGGCATTTCCAGAAGGATTCGTCTGGCGACGACAGCAGCATTCCCAGGTTCACTAATATCAGAGAGCAGGAGTATAAATTCGTCTCCACCCAGTCTTGCAACGAGGGAACCAGAATCGATATTAATAGCTCTTGTTGCGGTATCAGTGCTCCTGATGCATTTTTTAAGTGTTTCAGAGACGCTCTTTAACAACAGATCGCCCACATGGTGGCCAAAGGTGTCATTAATGCGTTTAAATTGGTCAAGGTCCAGGAATAACAGCGCAAAAGCTCTTCCATGCCGTTTTGATATGGCAATTTCACGATCAAGGCGATCCATGAAAAGGATCCGATTGGCCAACCCTGTAAGTCCATCATAGAAAGCGAGTAATCGAATCTCTTCTTCTGCATTTTTGAGCTGTGTCACATCCTGTACAGCGCCCGATACTTCTTCCACAGCCCCTTCTTCATTAAAGAATATTTCGCCGATATTCAAGATGTGCCGCTGAGTCCCGTCCGGAAGAATTATCCTGTAATTAGTGGTAAAAGGTCTGTTAGATTTAACTGCAGATTCAATATATTCTGTTATTTTATCACGCTCCTGGGCAACGACAGGCTTGAAGAAATCATTGTAGGTGACCTCACTGTCATTCCATTTTAAACCTAAAAGCCGAAGGGCTTCTGGAGAACAAAGAAAAGTCTTGTTATCCAGGTCAAATTCCCAGTTTCCAAGTTTGGCAAGTTCCTGAGTTCTGCTCAGGCGGTGTTTATTCCTGTTCAGGTCCTGAAAGGCGCGACCGGCACGCAGCATGTATTTACCGCGATGGCCAAGCATCGTCCAATTAATGGGTTTCGAAACAAAATCATTTGCTCCAGCTTCAAAAGCTCGTTCTATGGACTCCGTGTCATCGAGTCCGGTTACCATCAGAATTTGAGAATATTCTCCACCACGCATTTCCCGTATAGCTTTGCAGGTCTCAAAGCCGTCCATATCGGGCATGATGACATCGAGCAAAATAAGATCGGGCCTGTTCGACTGAAAAAGATCAACAGCCTGGTGTCCATTTTCTGCTTCGATCGTCTTAAAGCCGGCTTTTGTCAATGCCGCACACATGGAGAGGCGCAGGGAGAGATCATCATCGACCACAAGAGCCAGAGGCGCTGCCCGCTCACTTATTCTGCTATTCATGATCATTGAACCTCCCTGTTCAGTGTATCTTTAACGCGTACAAACTCAATTTCTATGGTTGAAACCAGGTCTGCTGCATTATTATATTTTGTCTCTTTACAGTTCATTTCAAGCTCTTTACATACTTCGGAGAGTATGACCGCCCCAACATTGGCACTGCTCGATTTGAGACTGTGGGCTGAGTCATGTACTACTTCAAAATCATCCTTGATAACAGCCTTCCGTAAATTGGCAACCAGTGGCTCGGAACTTCTGAGATATGCATCAATAATCTTCTTTATGATATCAGGTTGACCTTCTATTTGCAGTTCTTTGAGGGTGTTCAGTACAGTTCTGTCAATTGGAGATGATGGTTCGTCTTTCTTTTCAAACCGTTGGACAGCGGCCGATGCTTCATCTTCAGCAAAAAAAGCAGGTATATCAGTTGACCACTTCTCAAGGATTTTCCTGATCTCATCCTGTTTAAAAGGTTTACTGAGATAGTCATCCATACCGGCGGTAAGGCATTTTTCCTTGTCGCCTTCGAGGGCATTTGCCGTCAGTGCAATAATTGGAGTGTAATTATCTCCCTCTTTTTTATCTTCAAAGCGGCGGATCTCGGACGTGGCCTGATATCCGTCCATTACCGGCATCTGGCAATCCATAAGGATAAGGTCATATGAGCTGCCAGATATTGCATCAACTGCCTCCTTGCCATTTGATGTAATTCTCACCCTGCATCCGAGCTTCTTGAGCATACTGGTAACAACTTCCTGGTTGGTCTCATTATCTTCAACCACGAGAATATGCATGTCCAGTTGATTTCGTCTGTTTTCGGCTATGCTGTGACGGGTTACAAGCTGAGGAGTTTCATGCCCTATATCTTCACCAATTACTGTGAAGAGGCAGGTATAAAGATCAGATTGTCTGGTGGGCTTGGTCAGATAAGCTGACACACCACTTTGTTTTACAAGCTGAGCATCGCCTCGTAATCCAATCGAAGTCAGCATGACCATTTTTACACCGGCAATCCCTGGATCACCTTTAATTCGCTGGGCTACTTCCAGGCCATCCATTTCCGGCATCTGCATATCAAGAATAGCCAGATCAAAAGGTTTGCCGCTTTGCTGGGCAGACCGTAATTTTGCCAGTCCCTCCAGCCCACTACTTGCGCTCTCATTCTCCATTCTCCAGGCTGAGGTCTGTCTCTCGAGAATTTCCCTGTTCGTGGCGTTGTCATCTATGATGAGTATTCGCGCGCCAATTAATTTATTAATATCAGGCTGCGATGTTCTTCTATCATTTTGGGAGATGGCTTCAATTCGCACATCGAAAAAGAATTTTGAACCTTTACCCGGCTCACTTTCACAATCAAGAACGCCTCCCATATGAGATACAATCTCATGGGAAATGGCTAACCCGAGTCCGGTCCCACCGTATATACGGGTTGTGGAGCCATCACCCTGGGAAAAAGGCTTAAAAAGCAGTTGGCGCACTTCAGGACGAATACCGATACCTGTGTCCTGAACTGATACCTGCAGCAGCACGTCATTTCCATCGAGGTGGATCGTTGATGCCCGAACGATAATCTCGCCGTTTTCTGTAAATTTGATTGCATTGCCAATAAGGTTTGTGAGGACCTGTCGTATCCGGGTGGGATCTCCTTTAAGAGTCAGATCAGTCTCTTCGGGGATTAGTATGGCGAGTTCCAGCCCCTTGACATGGGCGCGGGGAGCAAGCATCTGAGCAACATCTTCAATAAGCATTTGAAGATCAAACGTAATGGTTTCCAGTATCAGTTTACCTGCTTCAATCTTCGAAAAGTCAAGAATATCGTTAATAATTGCCAGAAGTGTCTCTCCGGAGCCCTGAATTACTCCTGCAAACCGGCGCTGTTCCACGCTCAAATCTGTGTTCTGTAACAGTTCAGTCATGCCAAGAACACCATTCATTGGCGTACGAATTTCATGACTCATGTTTGCTAAAAATTCACTTTTTGCTCGATTGGCTTCTTCGGCAACCTCCATTGCTCGACGCATTTCAAGAGTTCGTTCCCCGACTTTTTGCTCAAGTGAAGACTGGTATTCTTCGACTTCTTTCCTGGAGGTTCGCAGTTGATCAAGCATAAGATTGAAGCTTTTGGCCAAAGCCGTTAATTCCAGACTCCCACCGGCTTTAATGCTATCCGTCAGGTCACCGCTGGCTATTTTTTGCGTAACCTGAATTAAGGTTTTGATAGGAGCAGTAATCTTTCTCGTAACCAGTAGAGTGGCAAGAGCTGCCAGAATGATTATGCCAACGGTCAGAAGTAGGATTGAATTAACAGCATCTTTTATGTGCTGCTGCATATGCTGTTTGGTAAGAATCAGACGTACATAGCCGATAACTTCCGAAATAGTATCGCTTTTATCATCTAAAATATCGGGCGAACCTGGTTCACTGCTCTTACTGATGACAGGGCAGATGAATTGCAGGTTTTCTCCCTGGTCATAAATAGATACGGTTCCTTTAAGCTCGGGTTCGTGCTGCTTTATTACCTGAGCTTCAGAAAGTGGATTGGGGTTGAAATTTGATATGTAGCTTTTTTCAATGAGTACAGTTTTATCAGCTCGCAATAATGCTACGTAAATCTTTTGATTGTCCTGGCCCTGTATGGCGTGTCGCAGACTCTCCTGGTCTTCGGAAGAGATTGCATATTCACTGAAGTTGGCTATCAATTGAATTTTTTCGATACCTTGCTGCAGTAATGCGTCGAGCCCGTCAACTTGTCTTTGCCAAACCTCAAATGCTGTAATTGAAAATCCGGTCAGCAGGACAAGGAGGAGAGATAACTGGTTAAGTTTTCTTGCCAGGCTTAGTTCTTTTTTATTGCTCATGACTTTTTCCTTAACTGTATACCTTAGATGCACCTTCATTCAGGGCTGGATAACTCTTCAATTTCAGGTGGTCGGCCGTCTTCATGTTGACCACATAGCTTATTTTATCAGGAATGGTTGGAGTTATACCTGCAGCCGATATTACTGAGAGAACCTTTCCGGCAATAGAACTACACTGCCTGCCCAAATCTGTGTAATCCCAGCTGAGCGAATAAAGTGTCTCTGTTTTGACCCAGGACGGCGACATGTCTGTTAATGCAATACGTTTTATTGAAGCCCTCCTCCTTTTAAACTAACTTTCAGGGCAAGACTGACGCAATCTGTTAGTCTGTTGAAATGATATGAAAAATAAACAAAAATTGCAAATTCGCGTAAATTTATTTTACAAATTATATTTGTTGGTGGCATTTAAATGCAGGCACTTGCTGATTCTGGGCAAGTGATGAATTATCAGAAATATAATATTATACGCATTTGATATTGCCTTGATTATTACAAGCACATTGTCAAATAACTGCAAGACTATCGACAAGTTGGAGAGAAGATTTTAGTTCGAAAGGAAAGAAAATCAGGAGGTAGAGCTGGAAGGTAACCTTATTCATACTGACTGATCTCTATGAGGTTATGGTCGGGGTCACGCAAGTATAACGAAGTCATCTCCCCCATTGTTCCATTTCTGGTGACTGGACCAAGTTCAACGGCTACACTGTTATCTGCAAGATAGTTTTTAAAATCGTTGATGGAAAGAGGGGTGATAAAACATAAATCAGCTGAGCCGGGGGTCGGGTGTTTGGCACAAGGTGTTATTTCTTCCCCTGCTTGATGGAGGTTGATTTTCTGGTTACCGATTCGTAATGCTTTTCTGTCTCCGCCAAAAGAGATTATTTCCAAGCCCAGTACGTTGCTGTAAAAATCGCATGAAACGGTAATATCTTTTACGGTTAATACTAAATGGTCCAGATTGCTGATGAGCATACTTTTCTCCTTTTCATTTTTCTTGACATACTTGAATCGACACGTCAAGCTTGCTGTCGGTTTTTCATACAATCAGACGGACAATCAGCAGTAGGAGCTTGCAGTGTTTCGGTTTATAACAAAGTGTATTTTGCTCCATGCACTCCCTCTGTACCAAAGGGAGCACATCTTATTTTAAAAAGGAGAGAAACAATGAAGGTCGGATTTATAGGGTTAGGCCAAATGGGAAAACCAATGGCCATGAATCTAGTGGCAGACACGTCACTGGTTGTCTTTGATCAAGCTAGAGAGAACTCTGCTCCTCTTGTTCAACGAGGAGCATCCTGTGCCGACGGTCTGGGTGATTTTGCTCAGGCGGATGTTATCTTTCTGAGCCTGCCGAACAGCAAGGTCGTTGAAACTGTAGTCTGTGGAGAAGGCGGCCTCATAGAAATAATGCGACCAGGAGTGATCGTAGTTGACACCAGTACCATTGAGTATGGAACCACTCTTACCCTATCAGAACGACTATGCCGGAAAGGTATCGAGTTTATAGATGCACCCGTTTCAGGGATGCAGACCAGAGCCGAAGAGGGCACACTGACTATGATGTGTGGTGGTAAGGAGAACCTGATTGAACAGTTGAACCCTCTTTTTTCTAAAATGGCATCTTCTATAGTGTATATGGGAGCGGCAGGCTCAGGACAACTTGCCAAACTCATAAATCAACTGCTCTTTGACATCAATACCGCTGCTCTCGCCGAAATACTGCCTATGGCAGTAAAACTAGGCCTTGAACCCGAAACCATTAGCAAAGTGATAAACAGCGGTACCGGGGGAAGCTATGCATCTGAGTTTTTTATTCCCAATATACTGAAAAACACCTTCGACAAGGGGTATCCGATGGCGAACGCGTACAAGGACCTAATCAGCGGTGCAGAGATTTCAGCTCGATATCAGGTTCCAACTCCCGTTCTGGCGGCCGCGACCGCTACCTACCAGCAGGCACTGCTGGCAGGCCATGGAATGAGTGACAAAGGTGCGATGATAAAGGTGTTCGAGAATTTGCTCGGCGTTGAATTTCGTGCCAGACAGGAATGAGCAGCTGGGTCAATAGGATTGTCCAGAGAGATTCCCTGGCTAACACCCCACAAGGGGGGTATAAGTACCATGGTGACACATATAACCACTTAATTTTAAAAGATATTACTCGGTTTCTTGTTTTTTACACCCTTCAAGGGGGTACTGAAAAGAGTGACTGGTTTTCAGGAGTAAGGCACTAATATTCACAATGGTTCCAATACTCATCTACCATAGCCATGAAGTTATCATAATTTGAGCCGACAGCAATTGTGTGGGTGGTACCTAAGATGAAACGTCCATTTCCCTTGGCGTTATTCATCGCTGTACGTACCTCTTGTCGTACTTCGGCCATCGTGCCATCTATGATTAACTCCACGGGGACACCGCCCCACAAGACTATTTTATCGCCGATTCTTTGTTTGACATCAGCCAGATCCATCCCGCCGGACTGTTGAATCGACTGGTAGCAGTCGTAATCGAGTTCTACAAACATATCGAGGAATTTGTTGACGTTGCCGCAGCAATGTTTGACTACAAATTTTCCATGCTTGTTGTGTATATTTTCTACGCGGGATTTGTTGGCATCAAAAAACAATTCGCGAAACATTGCAGGACTGATGAAACCCCCGCCATTATATGCAAAATCGGCACCCCAGATAACGGCGTCGCTTTTCGGATGGATCATTTTCTCGTCTAGTGCATTTTGTTTCTCAACCAGGAACCGTGTTGCTTTATCAATAAAGTCTCTTTTGTTGATAAGGGCCATCAGACCATTCTCCATTCCACCTTCGAGTACGATGCCGATTTCGCCGCCAGAGGGGCCAATGATGAATTTGCGGTCGGCAAAATGGCCAATGACCCGGTCGAGAATATCCCAGGAGCGCTCGTCGAGCCCGGTTGGCTCACCGGTGACTATGCCTTTCTCTACTTCGTCTGCCTGTGCCAGTGGTTCGTGATCCATCGTATAGAGCGTCTGCTTTGCGAAAGGATCGTCCACGCACACCACATCATGGGTAATATCTGAAAACTTGAACACTCTTCCCACGCTGTCTTCCCACGTGTTTTCATTAAGTTTTTTTGGGGGAGGGCTGTCGTCTGGTTTTGGAATCGCCCAGGTGGCCATCGGGAAGTTAATAATATCGAAGCCAAGTTTTTCATGGAGATCAATATGATCCTGGATATAGCTCTCAATTACCTCATCGTGCCGGTTTTCCCAAAAGGCAATTTTAGATTTGGCCTTAGCCCTTAAGTAGGTGGGCCTGCCTATAATTTTTTCGATCGTATCAAAATCGATGGCAAATTCACCGATTGGTACACGGTCGGGAATTTCTCCACTGAAAACCTGTTTGACTCTCTTGTTGGAATTCATGCCTTGCTCCCCATTGAATAACAGTTTTCTTCGCCAGCCCTCTAGAGAGAAAATACCCGTCCTTTATTTTATCTTAATCTGTCAGTTTCCTGAAAATATACTGATAATGACGGCCATAAAACATATTCTGAGAGAGCAGGAGAAGCCGTCACGGCCTCATAACGAACCGATGATTTCATGACTTCCTTAATCGCCTCACGACTGCCAGACAGGCCCGAAACCATATGACCCAAAGACCCTGTGACCCTGTCTGTTAAACCGAAACCGTCATTCCTCCATCGACATAGAGGGTATGTCCATTAACAAAACTGGAGGCAGCTGAACTCAGAAAAACGCAGCCGCCTACAAGTTCTTGTACATCTCCCCAGCGTCGGGCTGGAGTTCTGGCCTTGAGCCAGGCTGTGAATTCCTCATCAGCAACCAGGGCTGTTGTCAATTTGGTTTTGAAGTAGCCTGGAGCCAGAGCATTTATCTGAATACCATATTGCGCCCAGTCCGTTGCCATCCCTTTCGTAAGATTGGCGAGGGCACCTTTTGAGGCAGTGTAAGGGGCTATTGAGGGACGAGCCAGAGCAGTTTGAACCGAGCAGATATTAACAATTTTTCCTGCCCCACGCTCGATCATGTGCCGGGCAACAGCCTGTCCAACATAAAATGCGCTGTTGAGGTTCAACCGCATCATCTGTTCAAACCGATCAATCGGAAAATCCTCGAGAGGGGCTCGGAACTGCATGCCGGCATTATTGATCAATATATCGATGGGGCCCGTCTGAGCCTCGAAGCTATCGACAGCATCCTTGACGGCCTCTGGCTCAGTAACATCAAATCCGAGCTCATGAACTACTGCACCTTCGCCACGAAGAGCCTTGGCGGCAGTCGACAACCGTTCCTGATTGAGACCATTGACAATGACTTCCGCCCCGGCTCCGGCCAGCCCCCGTGCCAATTCAAAACCAATGCCTTGGCTGGAGCCGGTTATCAGCGCTCGGCACCCTGTAAGATCAAACAATTTTAAACTATTCATTGACAAATTCCTTATATGCTATGTTAGTGTAATTTTTCACTTGCGCTTATCTCGTGTTATCGATAACATTACGTGCAAATGCGCAATGCTGTCAAGTTATTTCGTTACCTCAAAGGAGACACTTATGAATAAAGTCCACGTACTGCAGATCGGCGAATATCCCAGCTGGGATATGGAAGCTCTGGAACAAAATTTCACCCTTCACCCCTATTTTACAGCAGAAGACAAAGGTGCTTTTATCGCAGACTGCGCTGACAGTATTCGTGGAGTGGCAACCCGCGGAGATCTTGGTCTCAGTCGAGAGCTTATCGAGGCTCTGCCAAATCTGGAAATTATCTCTGTCTACGGTGTTGGCTACGATGCTGTGGATCTTGACGCGGCTCGAGAACGCAATATTCGTGTCACCAATACACCTGATGTCCTGACCAAAGATGTTGCAGATTTTGGAGTAGCAATGATGCTTGCAGCTTCCCGGGGGATTATCGGCGCTGAGGATTGGGTCCGTTCCGGCAATTGGTCGAAAGAGGGAATGTACCCTCTCACGACTCGAGTTTTCGGCAAACGGGTGGGAATTCTCGGTCTTGGAAGGATCGGTTACGAGATTGCCAAGCGGTGCGCTGCCTTCGAAATGGATATTGCCTATTCGGATATCGAAACCAAAGAGTTTGCAGGCAGCTTCAAGCATATAAAAGATCCCTGCGCCCTCGCAGAATATTCCGATTACCTGTTTGTCACCGCGACGGGCGGGGCAGCTACCCGGCATATTGTCAACGGGGCGGTTATTGAAGCACTGGGACCAGAAGGAATGCTGTTAAATGTGTCGAGAGCATCAAACATTGATGAGGAAGCTCTTCTGCTTGCCCTGGAGAACAAAACACTGGGCTATGCAGCGCTCGATGTATTCGAGGGTGAGCCGGACCTGAATCCACGCTTTCTGGAGCTGGATAATGTTATGCTGCAGCCTCACCAGGCCAGTGGTACCGTTGACACGCGAAAAGCCATGGGACGTCTGGTCCTAGAAAATCTGGAAGCGTTTTTTTCCGGCCGGGAACTTCTTACCCCGGTAATTTAGTACCTTACTCCAGAAACACTGCAATAAAAAACAAAAAACTGAGGAATGTAATTTAAAATTATGTTGTTAGATATATCACCATGGTACTTATACCCCCTTGCGGGGTGATAGAGGAGTTTACAATGAAATCAGTTGTGTGTTATGGGCCAAAGGACCTCAGGGTTGAAGAGCAGGAGAAACCTGCCGCTTTCGGCCCAAATGAGGTGTTGCTCAATATCGAGGCCGGGGGCATCTGCGGTTCGGATCTGCATTACTACAATGAGGGTGGATTTGGTACAGTCCGTATTCGTGAACCGATGATACTTGGTCATGAGGTATCGGGCCGTGTGGCTGAACTGGGTGCAGATGTTGACGGACTCAAGATTGGTGATCTGGTAGCGGTCAATCCAAGCCAGCCCTGTGGATCCTGCGAGTACTGCAAAGATGCCGTTTTTATTCAATGTCTGAATATGCGCTATTATGGCAGTGCCATGCGCTTTCCCCATGTCCAGGGGGCGTTTCGTCAGCAGCTGGTAGCGGGAGCCGAACAGTGTCATGTGTTTAACCAGGCGACTTCGGCGAGTGAAGGGGCATTTGCTGAACCTCTTGCCGTGGCGCTCCATGCCGTCAGGCGGGGAGGGAATATGATGGGAAAGAGGGTTCTCGTGACCGGTTCCGGACCTATTGGCGCCCTGGTCGTTGCGGTTGCAAAAATGCATGGAGCCCTGGAAGTTGTGGCCACCGATGTGGTAGACGAACCGCTCGCATGCGTCGCACAGGTCGGAGCAGACAGGACCATCAATGTCACAACACACGCCGGAGAACTGGGAAAATATGCCACTGGCAAAGGCTACTTTGATGTTGTGATAGAGGCATCCGGCAATGAACAGGCACTTGTCTCAGGCCTGGAGCTTATCCGGCCACGGGGGCGCCTTGTTCAACTGGGATTTGGGGCAATGGTTACAATCCCCCAGAACCTGATCGTTGCAAAGGAGATCGAAATGCACGGTACATTTCGTTTTCATGAAGAATTTTCCTGGGCGGTTGCCTTGATAGATTCAGGTCGCCTTCCACTCAAGCCGCTGCTTACCGATGTCTACCCTGTTGACGATGTAAGCCGGGCTTTTGAGACCGCCAACAACAGAAGCACATCCATGAAGGTGCAGCTAACCTTCAGTTAATATCATTTTAATACCATTTTCAGGTGCTCTCCCGCTCGATGATCGAGTGGGGGATGACCAGCCGCTGGGAGGGTGGTAGGCTTATTGCTGCGGCCCCTTCGGTTGCCCTGAGCATCAAATTCCCTGCCTGGATTCCGATTTCGGTACAGTTGACCGATACAGTAGTCAGGCTAGGAAAGCTATAGCGGGAAATCTCGAAATCCCCGAAACCGGCGACAGCAAGGCGAGAGGGGATATCCCATTTCTGGCGATGGCATTCCATAATCACCCCGATGGCGCAAAGGTCGGAAACGCAGATCACCGCTTCCACTTCAGGCCACTCCTGCATCAGGCGAACAACAGCTGGGCCGCCATGCCTGATCGAAACGGGGGGCATCCCGACAGGGACGACATGGGCTCTCGGCAAACCAAGGGTTTCAATTGCCCGTTCGTATCCCCGCCGACGATCAATGCCCCTGAAATCACCACTCTCATCTCCGCCGATAAAAGCGATACGGCGGTATCCTCGAAATACCAGTCGAGCGACCATATCTTCGATCATGGCAGCGTTTGAGAAACCCACAAGATGGTGTATAGGCTGATCTGGTATGTCCCAGGTTTCAATGACCGGCACCATGGTCGTTTTTAGAATCTGGCGGGCACGAGCAGTATGTTCACC
>CAXMTO010000394.1:0-8904 GCA_964196355.1 uncultured Myxococcota bacterium | reverse complement strand
CCAACATCTTGAGTTTTGGTTTTCATTTTCTGACTCAACATATCCACCATACATCTTGACCTTTTAAGAATCATTCACAACTCAACATGTATAGCAGACATCGTAAGTCGGTGCTGCCTGTGAAATAAAAGCATTTTAGGTGTAATCTTCCCTTTTCTGCTAAATTGTATCAGCAGACACTATTTCCTATGATTGACAGAATTTAAATTGAAAGAATAAATGAAACTCCCCGCAGCAAGCTACGGGGTATCTCAACAAAGGATATTTCCAATAATAACGCTGCAAGCAGCGGGGTATTTACCCTAAGAGAGAATAAAAGTTGGGACCAGAGATCCTATGTCAATCATCGTATAGCCACCTTAAATCATCCACAACAGAATCAAGACAAAACATGAAAATCGACATTACACACGAGCCGCCAGCTGATATCTTCCTGAACCGAGGCAAGTATTTATGGTCATTCATTATACTCCTGATCCTGGGTGGAGGAGGAGTGCTGCTGGGAGTGTACACTATTTTTTCTGATACGATGTATTACGAGAACCTGGAAACAGCGTCCTTAGCTATCTTCGTCGGGGCAGCTGTGCTCATTTCCTATATTGGCGAAAAACTCCAGGCCTACAAAAGTCTAACCCTGGATCAGAAGAAGGAACTGGCTGACATGGTCCGGACACATCCCGAGATCGAGGTCTACTGTGCGCTGGTCACGAAGGCGGGCCGGCAGCCGATCCGGGCCGAGTACGAGGCCTGCCAGAATTGGGCCGAAGATGAGAATCGAAAAACCAGTCCGAAAAATCTATAATTGATAAGGGAAATCCGAGGGAAATCCGGAGGGAAAAAATCCGGGGACACAATACTCATTTTTAGTCACAATATTTTGAACGTTGGCATATTTAATAAATAGAATCAATGAACGACAAGCACAGGACAGGCAGCATAGCCAATGGTTCTTTCGGTGACACTGCCCATGAGCAGGCGCTGAATACGTTTCTTACCATGTGATCCCATAACAATCAGGTCCACATTACTTTTCTGCGCCAGTGTGGTTATTGCTTCATAAGCTTCACCCTCCTTGATAATGGTATTAATCTCAATACCGGCTTCTTTGCCTTTCTGAGTGATTGTGGCAAGTTTTTCTTTCGCCTTTCCAATGAGATCCCCGACTATAGCTGGCGCCAGGGCCATATATTCGTCATTGGTATAGACTACGGAAATTGCTTTCAGTTTTGCAGACTGCTCTTTAGCAATCTCAATCGCCCTATCCACTGCCGCCTCACAGCTTGGAGACCCGTCAGTAGCCAGGAGAATGTTTTTCCTGGTTAACTTGGTGCCGTCAGGTACGACAAGGACATCTTTTGGGGTGTAGCCGATAACTCTTGCCGTAACCGAACCCACAAGTTCTCTCTCAAGTTGATGGGTTCCCCTGCGTCCCATAATTATTAGGTCGCAGTTTTCATCATCAGCCACATGAACAATTTTGTCATACGGCTCCCCCTGGGCCATATTTGTCAGGATATGTACATCCTCTTGATCGGCAATTTCCTGGGCCTCTTTCAGTAGTTTTCCCCCCGGGCCTTCCATGGTTTCCTTTATATTCGAAATTCCTACCAGTTCAATGTCCCCAGCATATCCAGGCAAAACGCAAAGCACCTTGATCCAGCTTTTATCCTCTTTAGCCAAATGGCCTGCAACGGCCAGGGCATTCCTGGCCGATGCAGAACCATCATAAGCTACTAGAATTTTTCTATAAGTGGCCAAGGGGGGCAATCTCCTCTAACTGGGCTTCTGCCTTTGCCTGCATCATTCCCTTGAACATGGCGACAGAAATGATCAGTGCTGCTGAAGCAAGGGCTGCCACCAGAGCCCAGAAGCTGATCTGGCCCAGGGTGTGAGCCAACTGCGGTTCAATCGGTGCAACCAGATTCAAATCGGCCAGGTAACCGGGAATTTTTGCCCCGCGGCTGACTGCTACGATCAGCATGGTAGACGCCATAACGAGTTTGATCATGTAGTCTTTAACATAGGTGGTGCCCAAGGCGCCCAGCTGCACACCGATGAGTGAACCGGCCAGGATAAGCAGGGTCAGGCGGATGTCGATCAGGCCACTCAAGCCCCACTGGATAGAGCCCCATGCTCCCATGATAAAGGCAATAATAAGTTCCGTGGCTGAAGCAACTACTGCAGAGGCGCCAAGAATGTAAATCATGCCGGGTACACCGATGAAACCGCCCACTGCGATAGTAGCTGCCAGCATACCTGTAAGGATTCCGACAGGGACGGTAACCCAGAAGGAAATTCTCAATTTTGCCACCTTGAAATACATCATGGGCGGGATATTGATCTGCTGCATGCGAAGAGCAAGCTTGGAGACCTTGGCTTCGTCGGTGTCTTTGGAAAGTTTATAGGCATCGTAGAGGACATAGCCGCCGACAAAGACCAGAACAACCATGAAGACAAAACTGACGTACAGGTTGGAGCCGGCATTGCCGAAATGGTTGAGGATGTACTTCTGGATCTTGATGCCGATCTGGACACCGATGATGGCGGTTGCTGCCATAACCAGGCCCAGTTTGATATCAGCCTGGCCGTATTTATACCGCTTGTATGCTCCAACCATGGCCTTGGGGAATTTGTGGCACATGTTGCTGGCCACCGCAATCGCACCGGGAACACCCAGAGTCATCATGGCCGGAGTAAGAACAAAGGCGCCGCCGGACCCGATAAAGCCACTCAAGAGGCCGCCGATAAGACCGATGATCAGCAGGGCGACAATCTTGGAGACCTTCAGGTCCATGAACATGATGTCAATGCTCTTGATGACATTTTCACCGGCATGCTTGTCCAGGCTCACCATGACCTTTTTGTCTATCCTGACGTCGGAGGGCAACATTGACTCTCCCAAGATAAGCTGCATCGTATGTTCGCTGCCGCTTTTTTTGAATTCAGCAGTACGGGCCGTATCATCCACACTGAGAAATACACCCTTCAGGACATTCTTTGGGGGAGGACCGCCGGCAAAGGCGGAAGTTACCATGGGTAATATGAGAAAGACTCCCAGTATGACAAACAATAATTTTTTCATTTCTAACTGCTCCTTTTCAATATATAAATTTCATTTATTTTTTCTTTGCCTCGATGCCGAGAATAGTCAGCAGGTTGCTGGCAAAGGCACCGTGGATAAAGGAAAACATAACAGCTGTCACGACCGGGAAAGCGGCATGCCAGCCACCCATGGTAAACTCTTCACTTACCCAGCCCTGGTGAGTCATCAGGGCAGCATATCCGGAAAGTGAAACAGCACCGAAAATTACCATCCCGACATAGGGCTTTTTCTTGGTTTCAGGAGCAGGGTTTTTCTCCGTATTAAAGCCTTTTTTCCCTCCCTGTATTAATTCGGTTGCTGTATCAAATTCCCCTGCCTCGGCAAAGGCCGCAGCTGACATGTGACGATCGAAAGCATTTATTTCTGTAGTCATTTTACTATTCCTCCAATTTAATTATAATGTTTGCGGGACCACGACAGGGCACTTGAGGGTTGCGAGAAGAGAAGCAAAATGTGCCCCTTTTTTTCGTTTCTGCCCGTCATCTTCATTTAGAACAACAAAAAGGATATCTCCTCGATTTACGGCAAACCGTGCGACTTCTTCCTCTAAAGGATTTTTGCTGAATACCGGGTAGTAGAGAACCCCTATCTTTTTAAAATTCAATTTTCTCGGAATCTGTTCCCCCTTTATTTTTTTTTCAGTATTTTTGAGAGTTCCTACCAATTCTGTCTGCCGAATGAGGTGCAGCACTTCCAGGTTGGCTCCCATGCTTTTACAGGCACTGAAAGCGTATTGGGCCGCCTTGCCTAAAGGCGTATTTTCCTCCGTACCCAGAAGTATCTTCTTGTTGGCGTTCTTTTTGTTCGTCATCATCTGGAGGGCTGATTCAAACTCTCCCTCCTCAGCAAAAGCAGCAGCGGCCATTGTTTCCTGGAAACTGTCAAAAAAGTTTTTGAGCGTATTCATGTAACAGGCCTACTTGAACAACATTACTGAGGCATTGGTGGAAGCAAGCGCCTCTAAGTGCGCACTTCTACTGGTGGGAAATGCGGATGCCACCAGGTCGTAATCCTCCAGCAAAACCGGTAATTTTTCGGCCGGACCATTCATAAATCTCGTATCGTTGATTTTAATCTTGTCGAGGGCTGCAATGGTTTCCGAATCAGAAAAGGCTGGGCGGGACTCCCCATTTTTCTGGGGGGAGCTTTCCTTTTGGAGGATTTCTCTTGCCGTATCAAATTCCCCCGCCTCTGCAAAAGCCACTGCAGACATGTGACGGTCCCAATCCATGATTTTAGGAGCTTTAAAATAAATCAGATCGATTGAAAGTTTGCTGGTCTGAATGAGCTGGCCGAACTGTTCCGCCAGCCGTTTAATATTTGTTCCCTCTTCTGCCAGCAGCACAGTGCGGTTTCTTTTGATTTGCTTTCTGGCTATCAATATCGGGCAGGGCGCCTTCACATACAAACTGGAGTTGATGAGCTTGCGGAAATCCTTCACATTCGAGATGTCCTTATCCCCTTCAATAAAAAGGTCATAGACATTATTCGTGAGTTCGGCCAGAGTCTCTTTATCCCTGTCCCCCATCATCACCTTTGGTGGCCCGCTGATGGGAAATTGAACATTTTCCGTTTTCAGCATCCTGTTTATCATTGACATGCCTTCTTCCAGCACACCTTTTTCCCAGGTCCGACGCACCCAGCCACAACCAACAGACTGTGGTTTTATGTCTGGCCGCATTACATGAATCATCTGCAGGCGCAGGTCATAAATTAACTGCCGCATGTGATCTACAAATTTGAGAGCAACACTCGAGGATAGATCTTCATCTAAATACAGAGCTCCATTAATCATACTATTCACCTATTTGATAAAAGATTGCAGAGAGCCCCAAGGCGTTATGTGAAAACACCTTGAGATCGGTTTTTCCAACATTGGCTCAGTATGGCAAAACCAATTATGGGTTTGTCATTTTTTCGGGCAAAGAAAAACTTGCTTTTGCCCTATTCAAAAACTGCTGTAGAGCGCTATCACAGATGTTCTGTGATCATTATGCCTACACATATAGCAATGGCCATGCCAGTTAATGTGAGGAGCTGGATTTTGCTGGTGATTTTATATCAAAAATGAAAACAAGATGAACCGGTAAGCCGCATGGTTACTGGAAAGATAAGATTACACAGATGAAAATCAGAAAAATCAAGAAGGATTTTTATAAAAAATATTGGCGGCAGTGCACCCGAAGCTCAAAAGAGCTGTGGATACTCATAAACCGTTGGAATTAAAGTAAAAACCTACTTGTGGTTTGAGTGATTGAGCAATGATATGGTCATGAAGAGCCAGTGTTCATGTGTCACATTGAAACAGATGGCGCTTTTCGTGGCGAAAAGACCCTGTCCTTGAGGAAAAGACTGGTTAGGGTCTGCTGGGAGGTGTTTCATTTTGAAATGTATCAGGCCTCAACCTCATCATCGTCCTGCAGGCCAAACTTCTTCATGCGCCGCCAGAGAGTTGTCCTGGGAAGATCCAGGATATCGCTGGCCAGATTTTTATTGAAATTGGTTGCGGCCAGCACCTTTTCAATATGTCTTTTTTCTACCTCTTCCAGCGTTAAAAAAGACTTTTGCTCCAAACCGTGCAGAGATAGCTGCTGGATTTCCGGAGGCAGGTCCTGACATTGCAATTGCGTCTTGTCCGACAGGGCCACGGCCCGCTGAATGATGTTCTCCAGCTCTCTTACATTTCCCGGAAAGGAATAGCTGCATAATAAATCCATGCCCGCGGAGGAAATCCCGCTGACCTTTTTACTGAAGGCCTTATTAAACTTATTAATAAAAAAAGAAGCGAGGAGGGGAATATCCTCTTTGCGTTCAGCAAGGCGGGGAAGCTGAATATTGACAACATTTAGCCGATAATAAAGATCTTCACGGAAAATGCCGGCATTGACGGCTGCTTGTAGTTTTTTATTGGTTGCAGCAATAATACGAATGTCTAGGTCGATGGGTTCCGTCCCTCCGACTCGCAGAACTTGTCTTTCCTGGAGAACATGAAGGAGTTTAACCTGCATGGAAAGCGGCATTTCACCAATTTCATCCATAAGAACCGTACCTCCGGCTGCTATTTCAAAAAGTCCTTTCTTGCAGGTCGCAGCCCCTGTAAAGGAGCCCTTTTCGTGGCCAAATAGTTCGCTGGTTATCAGCTCTTCAGAAAAACCACCGCAATTAAAATAAACAAAGGGTTTATCCTTTCGCGGACTAAGGGAATGAATGGCGCTGGCAACCATCTGTTTCCCCGTGCCTGTTTCTGCTTCCAACAGGACGTTGCAATTTACCGTGGCAATTTTTTTGATCATCGCAATAATCGCTTGCATGGGGGGACTGGTACCGATAAATCCGGAAATAGGATCATTATTGTTCATAGCCTCGCGGAGTTGTCTGTTTTCTTTTTGCAGCTCGAGTTTTTGAGCAGCTCTGCGGGCAAATAATCTTATATCGTGGCGTTTGCAGGGCTTGGTAATATAATGAAATGCCCCTTTTTTTATTGCATCAACAGCTGTTTCTATGGTTCCGAATCCGGTTACGATTATTGCTTCTGTCTCTTCGTTAGCCTGTTTAGTCAGTTGCAGGATTTCCAGACCTCTGATATCAGGCAGATTAAGGTCAATAAACACAATATGGAAAGGCTCCTCCCTCATGCGTAAAAGGTATGGTTGACCGCTTAAAAAGGTTTCCACTTGAAAACCGTCCTGTACCAGAACTCGTTTTAGCTGATCGCAGGCTATTTTCTCGTCATCAATTACGGCTACTCGTAGCATTTTCATTTCCTGTTAGTTCATTGATCCTTTTGTCTACAACAGGCAGAAGGATTGAAAAGGTTGTCCCCCGGCCCGCTTTGCTCTTAACTTCCATGAATCCATTATGCTTCCATATAATATTATGGACAATAGAAAGCCCCAGGCCTGTTCCCTCACCAAGCGGTTTGGTAGTAAAAAAAGGATCAAAGATAGTTTCCAGTTTGTCGGCGGGAATACCGCAGCCTGTATCACTGAAATCAATTCTTATCATATTGTTAGAATCTTCTTTGGCCTCAATGGTAACTAAACCACTTTCAGAAATTGAGTAAATGGAATTTAAAAATAAATTTAAAAAAACCTGTTGCAATTGCTGAAAATCTCCCCGAACCGGCGAAAGAGTATCAGAGATATCCATATCAAGCTGGATGTTTTCCAGTTTAAGTTGGTTGCCGATTAATTTGACTGTGCCGTCAATTACCTTCCTCATGTCAATCTCATCTTCCGGTATGGCGGAAGTATCACGTGAGAAATCTAGAAGATTTCTGACCACATTACTGGCTCTATCCGTCTGCATAATTATATTGGCAATCATTTCCTTTGCTTCACCTACGGAAAGATCATCAAATTCTTCCTGGAGTGTGTCAACGGTTAGAGAGATGTTGTTTAGTGGGTTATTCAACTCGTGGGCAACCCCGGAAGAGAAGATGCCGATTGAGGCCAGCTTTTCCGATTGAATCAATTGTTTCTGCTTGATCTTCGTCTCTTTTATCATTTGGTTGAACGCTTCGATCAAGTTGGAAATTTCATCCTCTCTTGACGTGTCATCATCAATAGGCTCCCAATCACCGCTGGTCAGTTTTTTTGTCGAGTTTTGAATAAAGGCCAGTCGATGCAGAATGCTTTTAGTCTGCATAAAAAAAACACCAACGACTAAAATAAAACCTCCCACCAGAAAAATTAGAAATCCAACCAGGGTGTTATGGAGGGTGGTATGAATTTCTTTACGTTTCAGGTTAACGAGATTTTCGGTAAAATTCACCATGGACTGCCCTCTGGCCCGAATTTCCGTGGCATCAGTATTTGTTAGCATACCGACAGCAAGATTTTCTTTATATTCTTGGGTGTCTTTCTTGAACTGTAGATATTCCTGCTCTCCAACAGTATGAATAATTTTTTTAGTGAGACGGATGGAATTTTCTTCAACCGTGGTCAGGTAGTGCAAAACATGTTCGTAGTTATAGCTGGTTTTTCCTAGATCAAAAATTAAATTTTTTTCAAACCGTCTTAATTCCAGAACATTATTGGCCAGAGTATAGTAATCTTCAATAATCGTCAGATCAGATTTCAACTCGAGTATATTTATTGCATACCCTGTTGCCATCATCGCAATAAAACAAACAATCACAATAAAGATGTTTTTTATTCTTCGCCGGATTGTTTGACTTTTAAAATTCAAACCCATCTAATTTACCCATTATATAAATGATTTGCGACCGAGAAAAGACCAAAACTGCCGTTCCTCGTAATACTTCATGCTCGTTTCAGTAGTGCAAGGAGGTTAGTTTATATGCAAAATGACATGGTGCAGATACTATAGTTGATAGGGAAAAATGTAAAGATTTACTAAGTCAAGATTTCTTGCCAACATCTATGGTTTTGTAATACAAAATCTGACTCAATATATCCACTGGCAATCTTGATATTTCAGGAAGGATTCACAACTTTCAATGGATAGCAGATATTGTAAGTCGGTGCTGCCTATGCAATTTCATTATTTTTTATTTTGGAATCTTCACGAAATCATCATCATAGTTTCCTTGTTCTGCCTTAGTATGACAGGCAATACAGTAAGAAAAGGAACCAATGGATTGTCTGCTGAAAATACTTGCATCCAGATCATGATGCTTTTCTTGGATATAGGGCGTTTCGGCAATACGCAATGGTGTTTGGCCGTTGAGACTACTAACGATTTTTCTGGCCCTTTTTGCAGATGAATTTTCAGCTGCATTTATTCGTAGGTATTCCCCAATAATTCTTTTTGATTCTTGGTCTAATGAAACTTCTTCT
>CAXMTO010000393.1:0-8811 GCA_964196355.1 uncultured Myxococcota bacterium | reverse complement strand
TGAAAACGGACAATTTCTCTCAACAAGCTGTACCAAATATGGTTTTGGAACAGCAACATATATTGCCTCTCGAGACGGCGACAACATATCCTTCACAGCGACAACACGGAGTCCTAAGCATGGACAAATCGAGTGGCAGGGAAAAATCGTCGGCAAAGAGATAGAAGCCTCATACATATGGACGAAAGAGCGTTGGTACTGGTTTGATGCATATGAGGAACACTGGTTAGAGGCTCGTCTTAAAAAGGATTAAGCGAATCTCCTTTGATTGTTATGGGACTTTAATTACTTCAACAGAGACATCGTCCTCTGGCTTTTGATCTCCCCTGAAATGGTCGACCTCATCTATCAGTGGAGAGGCACCCTCTCTCTTCTGCAAACTCCGCAAGGTCATATAGTCGATTCCGGCCTGAGTGCTGGCTATGCAGTTTCGTCAGTGGAAGGCATGATTGACCAGGCGGAAGCTTTAGTGCGCTATTTGTGGAAGGAATTGGAAGAGGCTGAAGGGAATGATGGATAAACAACAACCCCCACTGTGTGTAGTCAGCGGGGATCGCTTGAAGGAAAAAAGAAAAACGAACTACAACTTTAATTGTACTGATTTTCTGACGAATGTCAAATTGAGAAAAAAACAAACCCCATTGCTGGGGGCAACGGGGTTTGCGGGAAAACAGGAGATTTTTGGTACACCTGAAACATTAGGCATTTTAAAAACTTTGTCAAACTGAGAAAGAAAACAACCCTCACTGCCTGCGCAGACAATGAGGGTTCAGTAAAAAAATGGAAACCGTACAACACTTTCGATTGTACCGATTTTCTGGCGAATGTCAAACATTAAGAAAAAAGCAATCCCCGTCGTGAACAACCAACGGGGATCGAAGGGTTAGGCATACTACATCGCCGATTGTACCAGTTTTTAAACGTTTGTCAAATATAACGAGATTAAAACCATGGCGATACAATCACCAAATAAAATCTATAATGCAGATCTGGCAAAACTTCTTTTCGAGGCAGGTTTGCCACCGATACCAATTGTACCCAGGAAGAAATATCCAGATCTATTGAACTGGGCCAAAATCGATCTTAAACCGATTGTCGAAAACTGGGCTAAGAATTATCAGAATTATGGGATTGTATACGTACCGGCAATGTATCAGCGATAGACATAGACGTTTATGACGGTGGTGTCGTAAAATCCCTACTTGGTTGCCTGGACTTTCCTCACCTGACCAGGGTCGGGCAGCCGCCTAAAGTGCTAATCCCTGTTCTCTGCCCTGAGATTACCGAAAAACTGCAGTCTGATGCTTACGTCGATGAACATGGCGTAATGAACCGCATTGAGGTTTTAAGCTATGGTTAGCAGTTTGTGGCCTTCGGTACCCTTTTCCCTGCACTGTTTCTGCCGGTCAATAATTAGACAACTAATAGGAGAATATAGCATGGGAGAAATCAACGAAGTCAGATTCAGCGGCACCATTGAACGACTGAAATTAGTCAATACAAAGAAAGGTACTACCATGATCACACTGTTACTCAAGGTGGGGCAAGACAGGTTCAAGGTAGTTGCATTTAAAAACGTTGCAGATGCAATCCTGAGGTGTAGCGATGGGGACCAGATCAGTGTTGCCGGTAGTGGCTCGATAAATTCCTGGAAGGACAATGAAGGTCGCTATAGAAATGACTTCCAGCTTTCAGTTTGGAAATGTGAGATTAACGGCCAGACTATCGAATACCAGAAAAACACCAGTAACGGCAGTCAGACAATCGACTCCAGGGATGATGGTCCACCACTACCCCCTGAACCGGATCAACGTAGTGAGTTCGATTATGCAGGAGGGCCGTTCTGATGGCTGGTTTATTACCGACTCAACGGACGCGCGTTAAACAACCAACCTTGTCTGCTCAATACTGAGCCTTCCGATGTGAAGGTGATTTGAAATCCTCTTCAAAAGTGAACTCTCAATGAAGATGAGTGAAATTGTGGCAGTGGTATCATAGGCGGGTTTGATTTGAGGAGCGCTTCCCCGGACATCTTTGATCCAATATTTTCTGGAACCATCAATATTTTAGAATGCTCCATTATCTGTTGATTTTCTACAAATAATTTTGAATATTTAAGGGTGTTGGAATGCTCCCTTTCAGACATGTTTTTTTAGTATAATCAAATTAAACGTTCACAGGAATTAGCTCAAATCGTTGGACTTGTCTGTCCATTCTCATTGGCAGTGGAAATCTCTATCCTGCACTGAACGATACTGTCGTGAGAACTTGCATCGACCCTAACAATTTTTCTAAAGTGACTAGCGAACATAATCTGGAACCATCTTCTCTTTGAATGTAATCTTTTCCTGTCAGGCTGATCTAATATTTGCATTGGGTCGGAAGATATTTCTGTAGCAATGCTTTCTGGTCATCCGTCCTCTCAGGCAGCTCATATGAAGCCAGTCTCTTTTCTATGATCTGATCAACATTATTAAAACTCAAATTTTCCGAACCGGGCCTATCCTGGTCGATGCCTTTTTTGTCAAAGACCGGGGTGACCCGCTGCTCCTTTCTGTATATCCCTACATCTCCGATTGTCAGAAAACTCTTAGTGACAACCGCCTTACTTAATTTGTCTTTAAGGTTTGGATCAAGAGAAAGACCAAGGCCCTGGAGGGTGCGGTTGCAATTGATCATCATCTCTTCGTCAAATATCATTTTCCGAAAACTCCCCCCAGCAAATGCGGCCATGTGGCCAGGGTAACACCAGATTTCATCCACCGTAGTCATGAAATACGGGCCAAGAGAAGTGAGGGTGGTTTCATATCCTGCCTGGTAATCGTTCTTGGTGCCGTCGGCCATGCATCCGCACAAACAGCAGTTCAAATTGTGGTGAAGGCAGACCTCATAAAACATAATTTGAACATGAAGGTATTCGGGACTTGCATATACCGGCTGCATGGTCTTCATATCTGTCATTGTGGAAAAACAGCTGAAGGCCACCGGTGTACTGGGCTTGAGAAGCTGAACATAAACAACCCCGGCCAAACAGATGGCGAGATCATGGACGACAATTCCCATCAGGCTTTCAGGACCGTTCATATAAGAGAGTGTACATGGGAAAAGGGTAATGTCCTGTTCCTCTTCCACAAGAACCTGTATATTAATCAGGCTTTCCTCATCGTAGGCCAGAGGCGCCATGGGGCAGATGCCCTGTCCCATCACCGGGCCGTCACTGTCTCCCTTGATTGTTTTAATCAGCTGTATCGCTTTTTTGGCACTAGTGTAGACATCTCCGTCCTTGGTGTTTGATTTTGTGGCACGCAGCGCAAGGTTCGGATATTTATCTGAGTACTTCAAAAGCATCGCGATCTGGGCGAGATACTGATCTTCACAGCCATTACCTGCAGGATCGACAACCCCAGGATTTGCTGCTTCATAAATATCACTGGTCTCCCCCAGCTGATACATTTTGATGGCATCTTCAACCGTACCTTGGCGCATCTGTCCCGTCTCTTCATTCAGAATCATAGGAGCATTAGAAAAAGGTCCGACTCCAGCCAGTCGCTTTGTATTGGCAACTTCGTATTTGTACTCGGGCATTGACTTCAACGCTTCTCCCAAAAGTTCGCTGGAGATAAAAACTCGCTTGCCCTGTACTTTTGCTCCTTTATCTTTAAAAAGATTCAGGGCGCTTTCCACCTCAAATTCAATCCCCACGGTCGACAGTATATCTTGGGCTGATTGAAACAGGGTTTCGATTTCTTGTTTATTCAGTAAGTTTGGCATCTTTAAACCTCTTTATAATCTTTAAATTATCAGCTTAGACAAGCTCATCCTTGCAGTAGTTTAGATTCTTCCTATATAGTTAGAAGCATGTCTGGTTTCCTTGAAAAACAGGACACGGCCCAGACATTCAGCACCAATCACGACAAAAGGCAACCATAACGGTAGCTTACGGGGACACCTTTTGGGCATAGTCAAATGATAACTGTACAGGAAACATATTCACCTTGTCAGGCTGAATATAACTTAGTCCTGCCAGTGCGAATCTTGAATCTTTGACTACACGACACTGCAGTGATATCTTGCATGTTGCCGAGTAGCCATTCTTTCTGTATAACCTTACCAAAAGCGTATTATGCAGTTTCTATATAATTATTTGTTAGCTTTCAGTTTACAAAAGTTCAACCGTGGGAGATTTCGTTATAATTAAAGGTATATTATTTGACAAAGACGGAACTTTGCTTGAATTTCCTTCAACGATGCATCACATTTACACCAATGTTTTTACCTGTCTTAAAGACAGATATAGTGCTCCAGAATTGTTATTGCAACAATTGAAAGATGCTTTGGGACATCTGCCGGACCGACTCAGGTCCAGCAGTCTGCTTCCGTTCTCTACAAACTCCCAAATAGCGGAAGCGCTGCTTGAGCCTTCAGGAAAGTATGCCGCAGAACATCAGTGGCAACAGCCTTTCAGCAAAACCGATTTATTGGGGTTAATCGAGGAACTTTCTTTGGGTGAGAATGTTCCCTATACTGCTCTGCCTGACGTACCGGAAACACTCAGGTATTTAAAGATTAAAGACTATAAACTCGGCATAGCCACGGCAGATACCCGAACTGCAACCGTCGCAGGCTTGAAAAAAACAGAAATTTTTGAATATTTTGATTACCTGGGTACAGGTGATGAATCAAAACCGAAGCCGGAAACATTTCTGGCAGACATGTTCTGCAGTCAGTGCGGTATTGATCCGAACGAAATGTTAATAGTCGGGGACAGCAAAAACGATATGCTTTTTGCTGAAAATGTCGGGGCATATTTTATAGGTATTGATACGCCCTGTAATAACACTTCGGTTTTCAGGAACACGGAGCACAGATCAGTTTCCAAGATAAATGAAATTATTGACATATTTAATTTATAACATCAGGTGATATGTTATCCCTGCACCGTCACTTAGCTATGCTCTGCCTCAGCTATTGACAAACAATCAGAGAACAGAGTTTCATTGTAAATACTTGAATTGTATTTTCATAATTGAAAGCTAACCCGACGCTGCACTCTGACGCAAAGGGTTCCGGTCGGTTCACACTCTGCACCCTTTGCGCCGGTGAGCTTGGTTGATAACATTGCCAATTCCAATATTTCAAATCTGTACGTTTCTCATGAGTTGACCTTATTCCTGTTCAGCATTAATTTGATCATAGCGTAATATCTCGCTATAAAAGGAGCATTTTATACCTGAAAAATTTCAAAATTAACTCCAGAAAACCAGCGGGAAATGGAGCATTTTGCGATCAAAGATGGTTCCAGATAATGTCCGAAATGTTCTGGAATATTCAATAAGCTCCAGACAGATCCTCAGGTGTCGCACAGCAGGCGTGGTATACATTCTCTAGGTAAATTCACTTCATCCTGTCTTGCCCCAGTCTCCGGGGTGTTGCAGTGTATCCTTCTCCATAAAAATGCTTATTCTCTTCTTTATGTAAATACAAGTCTTCTAGCTACAGCTCCCTAGGAGCTGTTTTCACCAGTTTAAACAGATAACATCCAGATACATGAGGAGGGTGAGATGGTTCAGTATCAGATTTCTGTTGAAGAGTTTGGTTCCCTTAACGCCTATGATGATAGAGAAAAGGCAGTCAAACTGTCCACCTTGTGGCAGAAGGGAACCGCTGTTTTGGTCTTTGTTCGTCATTTTGGCTGAGTAATCTGCCGTCAGCAGGTTGCTGAACTAGCTGGGTATCAGAATGATTTTTCACAACGAGGAGCGCAGCTTGCTGTCGTCGGTAATGGCGGGAGCCATGATCTGATAAAATTCAGGGACGTGACAGGATACCCGGGGATTTTGCTCACTGATCCCTCCCTGGAGACCTATAAATTTTTGAAGTTTAAAAGCGGCCTTGCCGATGTCATCGGGATGAAATCCTTTACTCAGGGTTTTTCAGCTCTTAGGGCTGGCTTCATGCCTGGTTCGCTTCAGGGGCATGCCCTGCAGCTTGGTGGTGCCGTGGTTGTCGTGCCGGAGGGCAAAAAGATCACCTACGTTTTCAAAAGCTCTGCGGCAGGCGATCATCCGCCTATTGAGGCTCTGCTGGCAGCCGCAGGGTAAGTAACGTCGTACACTTCCGACAACCTGAACGTGATCACCTCGCCAGATCTGCATTTCCTGATTTTTCCTCCTGTGCCGGAAGACATGTCTGACGGTTTGTGATGCTCCCCCGTTAGAGTGGACAGTGAGTTAAGTCATTTTTGAAGCGCACAAGAATTATGAATATTAATATTCATCTACTCTGGGAGGAGAACCTGATAAGAGTCGATGACTGCCTCTATTAACCACAATGAAGAGCGTTAGGGTTTTTGCTGATTAAACCATTTTGGTGAGGGAACTCTTTATCAAATTTCAGAAAAACCTAAGCGGAGTTACTGATAACGTAACCTCAGCAACTGATAGCTGAATTTAACATTGCCACAACGAAGCTAGACAATGTTGCATTATACTCCAACGAAAGGTGTTTCCTGTTAAGTTCGTAGGTGATCACGCCTAAAAAAGTGCCAAAAAGGAGCATTCTGGCACTTCTAAAAATCCAAAATTATTTCCAGAAAACCAGCTGCAAATGGAGCACCATGAATTATTGATGGTTCCACATTAATCGGCTGACCTGACTACTACACAAAGATACCTTGGTAATGTGGGTGATATAGAAGTCATTCGATGGATTGAGAATCTGCATGGTTGATCACAATGGGCGGCACCAAATGGGTTCCGCCCTCGTCCGTTCGACCATGATCACATGATGCTCTGGAAACCGTTTATAATTGAAAGCCCCGTATTACAAATCACATGCTGTTCGATATATTTTATCTATTTTACAAGTGTTTGTTTGTAGTTCAGCAGGGCATCAGATACGGATTCAAGGATATCTTCATCAGTATCCGTTCGTGCGACAATCACCGCTTCAACGCATGCCGTGGTGATTTCCTGGTCATTTAAAAAACCTTTTTCTGTATCAATTGTTCTAAATTGGTATACAGGCTTACCGGTTGTGGAAAGCTTGTCGTTTAGGTCTTTATCATTAAAACCAACCAGCTTCAAATCTTTGTTTTTCAAGACCGTCTGAGCCATCTTGCCATCAAGTTTCGGTTTAGTAACCCACATCACCGCATCAACCTGTTTGGTTACAAGTTTACCCAGTGCCCTAGTACCACCGGTAAAAATCACCCCGGCATTTTTATATTCAGGTTCCAGCTTCAGCATATAATCCCAAGTGACAGCCGTGCCGGAACCTTTGCTGCCAATAGCAATTGTAGCATTTTTGACTGTCTGTAGGTCATCTTCGTTCAGGACTTTTCCTCCGGTGTTGACAGCCAAATATGCACACTCCTCATAAAGGCTCCCCATGATCTCAAGCTCAGTTTCGACCTCAGGGTGTTTGAGGGCGTACCAGGCATATGCATCCATCTGAACCAGACCGATCTGTGCCTCGCCTTTAACAAGACGATCAAGGTTTTCCACCGAGCCTTTACTGGTGATGACCTTTCCTGCTCCGAGCAAGGCTTTGAGGTTATGCCCTACCTTGATATAAGATCCGGTTTTTCCACCCGTAGTGATGACCGGCCCTTCCGCCAGAGCAGGTGCTGCAAAGAGTAATAACAATATGATTACCAATAGATTCTTCATTAAATTCTCCTATCTTCCTGTTATAGCAATGATTGAGCCACTTAAAGCACCTTCCCAAAAGCACATACTAATCGAACCCAGATTCTTTTTCACAAAATATAATGGAGAACTCTTTCCTATTGTAATGGCACCTACGTTTCTCGTGAAAGGAAGTTCCCGGTTCATTTATCCTGTTAAATAGGTTCCATAAGATGTCATGTGGCCAAGTGATACCATTAGTTTAACTCTAGAGATAGAATATTAATAGAGTAATCGTCTAGAAAATGCCTGACCATTCCTCTAAAGATGCTTCCAGATTATGTTTGCTGGTCACTTTCATTCTGTAGCTTCACAGCATCCCAACCGGGGTAAAAAAATCCCGGCATTTATTATAAAAGTAACAAAAAGGACATTTGATGAATAATCAAGAAGTTATGGACTTTGTTACTTAGAAGGAATAAGATCAAATCACAGATTTCCACAAATGATTGAGCTTGCCACCGGATTTAAAATGATTAAAAATATGAGATATCCAGATTTCGGATAACACACGAAATGCACATAATATCCGGTTAGAAACTGGCTGACACTTGTGATAAACAGTATTGAAATATCTTTACCGGAATGATATCAGGAAACCAGAAATCAACTTGTTCGCTAGAAAAATCTTCAGTAAGCAACCAGGAGGAATAACCATCATGAGCAGAAGAATTTAAACTGGCGTATTATCTATTGCTGCCCTGCTTGGGCTCGTAGTGACTGCCACCGCTCAAGTGCCCCAGAAAGTCCTAGACTCCATCTCGACGCCGAACGAGGTCGAGACGTCCATTGGAACCCTCAAGTTCCTCGATGGGGCGCCGCTCCCAAATACCGCCAAGAAGGTCTACGATTACCTCGACACGGCCCGGGCCATGGACACCTTCCTCAAGGGAATGCCGGGCGCATCGCTCAATGCTCTAATCGACGGGGCTCACTCCCTCGGCGCGGTAGAGGCAAATGAGGTCATGATTTTTGACAAGCTGATGGCCTCCGAGTCCCTCTTCCTGACCGGCAACAGCTCGACCGTTTATGCCATTCCCGACCTCGACCTGAGGCGCGATGGTCCGACCGTGGTGGAAGTGCCTGACGGTCTCCTCGGTGCCGCCAACGACGGCTGGTTCCG
>CAXMTO010000392.1:0-4236 GCA_964196355.1 uncultured Myxococcota bacterium | reverse complement strand
TTACAAGCGTGGCAAAAGGTTGTTCCAGGGTAATTGCTTTCATCGGCCTTTTTATCCTGATTCAGGCAAGAAAATTGAAACACTGAGAAGGAAGAACGCTTTGCTGCTTATCGTAGTTTCCGACTATCAATATAAAATTATGACATTTCTATCTTTAAAAAGCTGTTGAATAAGCTTTGAAGCATATACTTTGTCACACGAACCGAAATCATCGCTTGTTCCGAATATGACAATGTCATTTTTTTCAAACCGCACATGAGCACCACCAAGTTCATATACATCACTATCCACAAATCCCAATTCCTTTATTTCATTTTCTGTATTACGTAATATTTCTCTATGCCACATATCCCCGGACCTCAGTAAAATCTGTCCGTCCAAAAAACCTCCGACAATCATCACAAGCAGAATTTTACCGTTATACCCTTCCGGCAGGATAATTTTATCAATCAACTTCTCAGGATCACTTTTATTTTCGCTATTCTGTCCGGTTTCCATCAATTTCTAAGAGCTGATTAAGATCTGTTATGATTCTAAATTTACTATGGCTCTCCGGTTCAGGCCAACTGCGTTTGACGCGATCGTGTTTTAGCCATACAGGATGCATTCCGACAGAACCGGCACCTTTCACATCTTTTTGAAAATCATCCCCCACATAGATCGCTTCAGATGGTTTCAGATGCATTTGCTCCAAACACAATAAAAAAGGCTCGGGGTCAGGTTTCGCGGGCAGCCCTGACTCTCCTGCGATAATGATTGTATCAAAATATTTCTCAATACCCGGGAAAAGTGCTATTCGATGGTTCCCTCCACTTTTTTGCCCCTGGGTATTGGTGATAATGCCCAACCGGAACCTGGCTGCCAGTTTTTCTAGAACAGATATTGTTTCAGGAAAAGGCGTTGTGCTGGACTTGACGAGGTCCCAGTACTCTGTTTCCATTTGCACAAGCTTTTTAAGATCGGCTGTGCATTTGAACTTTTCATACACCGCCAGCCAGATAGAAATCCGAGAAAATTCTGATCTCGCGTGAAAACTTTTCCGGATCTGCCGGTATTCCGTTAAAAAAATCTGGTACTGATCATCTGCACTGGAAAACAGGCTTGAGAAGATCTTCTCTTTAGCAATTTTTTCCGCAGCCCGAAACCCATCTGCGGAGTCAACGAGTGTCTGCCCGAAATCAAAAATTACCGCCTTAATCATCAAATTGCCTCAACCAGCCTTTTCACTTTTATGCCTTATCATTTCCGGTCAGGTTCGGGTTCCTGCAATAACAGTGTGCCCCCGGGGTCAACCTCAACCCCGGGGTAAATACTTCTACAACTTACTCTTTGCCATGTTCTGCAATATACTCCCCAAAGAATTCTTCCTCTGTAGGCATATATTTTTCTTTAGGAATGGAAAGAAGGGTGTAGTTCAGGAAATGACTCCAGTTGATGTTGCCGCTGGTGATATTTCCCGCCCAGCTGCCGCCGCCAAGGGTGTCTGTTACAGGCAGTCCACAGTCCCAGCCGCCGCTGTTGGCATGGGCGTGAGGAAAACCACAGACTACACGGCCGACATTGGCGCTCAGGGCCAGCTTCACACGCTGATCATCTTCCTCGGTATGGATAGAGACTGAATGACCTTCACCGGAAAATTCAAGAATCCGATCCAACCGTTCCAGGATCTCATCAAAGTCATCCCATTTCCAGACAGTCAGTACAGGTGAAATCTTCTCACCGGAAAAACGATCTTCAGGACCGACTTTTTCACCGATGACCATTAGAAACTTGGTGTCATCAGGTACGGACAGACCTGCATTTTTTGCATTTACTGTTGCAGGCTTTGCCACGACATCACGGTTCAAATGTGTTCCGTCAGGCCACATATATGTTCTGAGCTTCTCACGTTCTTCTGTGGAGCACAGGTAACCGCCCTGTTTTTTCAACTCTTCAAGCATGACATCATAGGATGATTCATGAATAGCCACCGCATTTTCAGATGAGCAGGAGGCAGAGTTGTTGGCGATTTTGGATATCCTGATCTTTTCAGCGGCAGAAGCAAGATCGGCACTTTTATCCACAATGGCTACAACATTACCGGCACCTACTGTCTGGGCAGGTTTCCCGGCAGCGTAAACTACCTTGACCAATGCTGCACCACCGGTTGCAACAGCGTAGTCACAAACACTCATCAGGGCAGAAGTCGCCGCATGGCTTGTCTTCTTGATGCATTGAACCAGGTCAACCGGTGCACCAATTTTTTCCAGGCCCTTGCGGACGTGCATAACCGTTTCGTAAGAGGTTGCCTGGGTCCGTGGATGGGGGGTAACGATCATGGCGTTACGGGTTTTCAAGGTAGCTAAGGCAAGACAGCAGATAGTGGATTCCGGGTTTGTACAGGGCACAACATTTGCTATAACACCGATGGGCTTTGCAAAGGTCCGAACTCCCAGGGCTTTATTCTCATCTATCATACCGCATGTTTTCACACCGCGCTGATCCCAGAGAGTTCCCAGGGTTTTGTTTTTAATTTTAGCAGTCTTGTCTTCTTTGTTGCCGATACCGGACTCGTCGACTGCCATATCACCCAGTTTTTTCCTGACATCGTCCTTTACCAGTTCCCAGGCAACCGCCTGGACCATCATATCAACTTTTTCCTGGGGCCAGAATTCGATTTCTTCAAATGCCTTCTTGCCTCTCTCATACATTTCCTGGACATTATCTTCCATGTTCCTTCTCCATCAAAATTATTAATATACAGTTCATGTTCCCCGTGCCGCGAGGGCACCGTGGAAACTATTATTTTATGGGCAGGGTATACCCCATCTCCTGAAATGCTTCCTTGGCCGTCACAAAATAATCTTCAATATCACGTTCAGTAATGAGCCCCAGGTTGCACAACCTGAATGTCTTCAGACCGAACATTTTGCCGGGGTAAATTGTAAAACCCCGCTCAAAGCAGTAATCATGGAGGGTGGCAAAATCAAACTTTCCATCACCAGGAGCTTCCACGGTCACTACCAGCTTGCCCTGGATGTCCTTATCTATGACAGAATCAAGTCCTATCTCTCCCAGCCCCTTATGGATTGCCTCCCAGCATTTTTGCAGACGATCCCAGCGGTTCTGCTCACCTTCTTCAAAATATTCAGTAAGGGCCTGAGCCAGAGCATAGATTGTCTGAACCGGCGGGGTAAAGTGCATTTCACCAACCCTGTTAAAAAAATCATACTGCATAAAAAGGTTACAGTAATATGATCTGGTTGGATAATCTTTTGATGCTTCAATCGCCTTGATATTTCCAACAGCCCAGGAAGCCCCGGTCATAGCTGCCAATCCTTTTTGCGCTGAGGACATCAGAAAATCGATATTTTCCTCTTCTATGTTAAGAGGTCTTAAGCCATAGGTGGAAATAGTATCGACTACAAAAATACAATCGTTATCGTGAGCAATCTGGCCGATTTCCTTAATCGGATTTAAAACGCCGGTTCCGGTCTCGTGATGTACAGCGACAACCACTGCAATATCCTTGTCCGCTTCGATGGCCTTTTTAATCGCATCCAGATCAGGCAATTCTGTTGTTGAGGATTGAATATCAACACAGTCAATCTTGTAATATTCGGCAATTTCAACCATCCTCGCAGCATAGGCGCCATTGTTGACAACACATATTTTTTTGCCTTCTGGAACCAGAGAGTTGACCAGGACATCCTGAATAATAGTGCCCGATCCGGTAAAAATCACGGCAGTGTATTTCTCAGGGTCTCCGTGGACTACTTTGACCAAATCCTTTCGCACACCGGTCATGATATCAACGAATTCCTGCTCCCTCGGGCAAATATCAGGTATGACCTGGGCATATTTAACTGCATCACTTGTTGTGGCAGGCCCTGGATTGAGAAGGACATTCCTTTTAACAGGTTTGACAACTTCCATCTTATCTTCTCCCTTTTAAATTCTACTTTTTACGATATTGTCAATTTTGAAAAATGTTACAATTTACCTACTTTTTTCATACCAGATTTCTTGCTGGGATCCGCAACTTCTTCGATAATGCTGAAGCCACTGCCCTTAACCTTTTTCATCTTCTCAAACCGCGCTTTCCATTCCTCAGGTGTCTTGCAGACTGCTGACTCGGCAACTTTTGCACGGTCTTTCAGCGCTGGAACAGGGCGGCTGGAAGGCCCATCGTAATTTTCTTTGGGAGATAACTGCTGTCCCATTCTTTTCAGTTCTTCTCTTTCCACCTCTTCGATG
>CAXMTO010000391.1:0-6631 GCA_964196355.1 uncultured Myxococcota bacterium | reverse complement strand
ATTTGACTAGCTGGCTGAAGGCAGGAGGTTCAGAGTTGTTACTTGAGGAGTTAAGTACAATTGGACAAACCGTTGTGCGCAGGGCTTATGGTATATGGAACAATTTAACTCCCTATCAAGCAGGGTTAAATCGTTTAGGTTTTGAACTGATTCATAGTTTCCATCCAGTAAAGGGAAAAAATTCCACCGATATACAGATGACCGTTGATATTATGGAATACATCTGGAGAGTTGAAAACATTAACTGGTTTGTGCTTGCTACTGGAGATTCGGATTTTAGTCCATTATTTAGAAGACTTCGTGAAATGGGGAAAGACGTGATAGGTGTTGGTCCCCGATCAGCATTAAGTGAAAGTGTAAAGAGTTCGTGTACTCGATTTATATATACAAATACTATTGTTCCAGCCAAAGATAATTTCGGCCAAAATGATAAAATTCAAACTGCGTTTGATGATGCCGCTGATTTAGTTGAAAAGGTGTTATATACCGTTGAAAGTCCAATCCGTTGTTCTCTCTTGAAGTCACGAATGAGAAACATTGACAGTGCTTTTGACGAAAAAGACATAGGATTCCAATCGTTTAATTCGTTTCTTCAGGCTCTTGATGGCGTTGCTGTTTATTACGATAATGATAAGAAAGCGTGGTTTGTTTCAATGTGTGAAGAAAGTAGTACAGACCCCAGGCATGAGAATCGAACCACTAGTACACTTACCAATTCAACGGTTGTAGATAAACCTCTTCCTCTGAATGATATATACCGAAGTCTGCTTAGGAAAAAGGGTTGGCAAAATATCTCAAAGAATACTCTTCTTACCATTTACCATAAATGGGTTGCCCTTGGAGCATTATCTAAGCCGGAAATTACTGAAAAACTCATAGAAGACCTCAATGGGGATATTACATCTTCAGAAATAAAGAAAGCAATGTCACTCTTTTTTAAGGCGAGGCTAATTACCATTGAAAGGGATGCTGCAGATGATGATGCGATGTGGAAAGTTAATTCAGTCAAAGAGAATGAATTACTTGTGGCCATAGATAAGGCAATGGTTCCAAGGCTGATAAGTGCCTGTGATGAAAGAGGTATTTCAGTTGAAATAGATCAGCTAGAAAAATTGTTAATTTCTTCTGGCAATGGTGCAACGATCAAAACATGGATTGAGGAGGCCAGAGTGGCAGTTGTCGAAGAATAATGCGGGTGGGAATGCTTCCCCCCATCTTACACAAATTTCGTATCGTTATTTAAAGTTGCTCGCCAAGATTTATCCAATTTGTTAAACACCCTGTCACAAATTCCTAATGGATCGATAAATTGTCCTGGTTTTTGTACTACAATCTCAACAGAGGTAACCTCTTTTTTTGTTTTTTTGAGTTGAGCTATAATCGTTGCTGAGCCGGTTAATGAGAACAGGCTCTGCTTAAATTCTATAAAACCTTCTTTAGAATCTGTTCTATTGGTTTTCCAACTTGTAATATCACCCCCACTTTTACAAAGCAGCTTGAAGCTATCTTCAAAAGTCAGCGGTATCTTGATATGAAATTTTTTAATCATTAAAGTATGTCAGTAATTTGAATTGATATATGAGCAGTTACATGATTATTTAAATTTGAGCCAAGGGTTTCTTACCACCAATATCAGCTCTCAATTTGTTGTCTTTAATAAACGTATATTTTTAATTACAAATCCGTATTCGCTGTTCCTGTGAAATTATTCCATTTTTTGCTTCAATCCTCCTGCTTATAGGACGAAGGTGTTACCGTTCTGCACTTCTGCTCCACCTGGTGAGCAATTACCTGAATCTGTGTTGTAGAGAGTACAGCTTTACCTTTGGCGAGAAAACTTGAATCCTTTCCATTAAAAACTTTCACATCACTCGGGGCAGTTCTCTCTATCCACCATCCGGGAATAGCCAAAACTGGCTCCACTCTGCATGATGCTCCAGTTACTTTCGAAAGCCATAAACTCAGCCATAGTGCCTGAGTCTTTGCCTGTGTAATTGGCTCCGTCTCCGCCCATCCGGGGAATATCAGGTTCTTACCATTAAATTCCATTTTCCAGTTTTCATTTTCCACAACTCTTGATTTTGCTCTACCTTTTGTCTCAACTGCGAAGACACCTGGTCCACCTCTAAACCAACCAATTCCTACTGATTTGTCTTTTTCATCATATCCTGCATCTGTTCCATCATCTTTTTCATGTCTTCTTTGGAAGGTATCTGTCCACCGTCACTGCCCATGGATGGCATTTCAAAATTTCCCATTGCACCCATTCCCATAGCTTCAGCCATGTCGTTTACTTTGGTGTATCCTGGAGGTACTTCAAACAGGCTACTGTCTTGTTTGCCCGTTTTGATATTTTCAAGATAGGTAACAATTTGTCCCATGGGTGCAGGGAAGGTGGCTTCCTGCTTGAGCATATTTTTCAGTTTGTCGGAATACCAAATCTTCATATGCATTGAAGGCTGTTGTGGTGAAAATTGCATATCACCCTCATAAATTGTGCATTTGTAACCCTGGACCTTTTCTTTGCCGATTTTTTTCATTTTACTTGATTTGATCAT
The DNA here is from genome assembly GCA_964196355.1 of uncultured Myxococcota bacterium. Classification (GTDB taxonomy): domain Bacteria; phylum Desulfobacterota; class Desulfobulbia; order Desulfobulbales; family Desulfocapsaceae; genus Desulfomarina. The sequence continues at coordinate 4,073 of CAXMTO010000391.1, read as the reverse complement.
TTCCGTTGCATCAACCCATGCGCCCATAGGGTTTTCCTGGCGCAAATCATCCAACTTCATAACCACGTATTTTTTCGTATCCGTCACAATGGAATAGACCAGCGGCCCCTTTACAATACTGATCACCCCCATACCTTCGGACCGAAAAGTTTTAGAATCCTGATAATACATTTTGCCCATGGTGGGACCATTCATTTCCATCACTGTATCGGCAGAAAATGAGGTAGCCATTGCAGTAGAAGTGATCATAAAAGTGGCAACGAGTACTATCCAACCTTTTCGTATCATATCTTTCTCCTTTTATTAAGTGAGATAGAACATTTATCCTTACTTTGACCTGTCTGGTCTTGGTAATTTCACAAACATAGCCTATCAAAAATTTACCCTATGACTTAACAATAAACAAGCTCATGAAAAATTATTAATGGCGGAACATGTCAATGAGAATGAGACCACAGGTGCATAAATTAAACTCACATAATTAGATTGAAGGTGATTAACAGATTGGGCGTGGTAGTCAAGGAGCACTCTTATCAGAGATTCACAGGAATTAGTCCTAACTTGCAGGTCTGCTTAAATGCTTAACATTGCCAATAATAGTCTCTACCTTTGCAATGACATGCGTCCGAGTAAGCTAACGATATGCTCTTTCTGTATAACAGATGACGTATCAAGATCAGCTACGGTCCTGCTTACTAAAAGTAGTCTAGTTTGTTGTCGAGGAGTCAAATCCAGTTTTTTGTTTATTCCATTTAGTACATTTTTAATACCTGGCTGAAGTTTATCGAACGTTTCAAATTGTGATCTATCTTTAATATCGGCATTACAAAAAACATATTGGTTGTTTTCTAGGCACAAATGTCTACAGAGCGAGTACATATATTTGGCCTGAATCTTGGTTACTGTTAGCATCAGTGATGTGTGTCGCTAGACAGTCGGGAATCAAGATTCTAAATAGGATATATATGTTAGCCAATGCGGGCATCTCAGCAGGAAGCTGACAAGTGCATACACCAAAATGTTCATGATAATTTCCGGCTAATCCGGCCGTGACTCAAACCATCAGCCAAGCTCGTCAATGTCGGCAATACATGTTTATAAAACAATTTATACCCTGGACAGAGATAATTTATCCCCGATTGCCGACCCGGCTTATCGTAGATACGATCTTTAGGGCACCCCCCATAACAGAGTCGGAGATAGAGGCATTTGCGGCAGGACCTGGGCAAGCCATCGCTTTTCCGCAGCCCAAAACGTTTTTGAAAGTCAGACTCTATGAGCGAGGTGTAAGTGTCGCACTGAATATTACCTAAGTGGTGCTGTTTATCGACAAAATGATCGCAGCTGTAAATATCTCCATTTTGCTCCAACACCAGCCCCCTTCCGCAATAAGGATCATGAACGCAAAGGGCACTGGGTTGACCGAGCAAGCTCGCCATTACAGATTCGACTTGTTGGATGAATACCCGCCCCGTATCCTGCTGGGCAACCCATTGGTCGAAAATCGCATTTAAAAAGGTTCCTAGTTGTCGGGGATTGACACTGTGTTCTGAAATACGGCCTTTTCTTCGTTCCACAAGGGGAATAAATTGTATGTAACCACTTCCCTGCTGCTTTAGAAAACTGTATACCTCTTCGGGATGTTGGGCGTTTTGTTGGTTAACCACGGTCAGCGTATTGACTGCCACATCAAATTCCCGTAGCAGTTCCAGTGCACCCAAGACTCTTTTGCTGGTCGGTTCTCCCTGGCCATCCTTGCGATAAATATCGTGCAATTCTGGTGGACCATCCAGGCTGACACCCACAAGGAAATTCTCATTATTAAAAAATTGTGCCCAAGCAGCATCGATGAGTGTGCCATTTGTCTGAATGGCATTGAAGACATTCACGCCTGGTTTTACATGGCGTTTCTGCAATGTGACTGCCTGGCGGAAGAAATCGATCCCGGCCAGTGTGGGTTCACCTCCCTGCCATAAAAACTGTATTTCCGAACAGCCATGGGGCTGTTCATCGATGTAGTGCCGAATATGAGACTCCAGCGTATCAGGCGTCATTACCCTTCCGGCCGTCTCAGGGTGAAGATTTTTCCTGGAGAGGTAGTAACAATAGCGACACCTGAGGTTGCATGCTGCCCCCACTGGCTTGACGAGGACTTGAAATGACGATGAGCAGCTGATCATCTTCTATGAAGGCCTCAATGCCAGAACCGCTGCACCTTCGGTTCCCACTAAAATATCAGACAGGGTGTGCTCGTCGTTTCGCATACGCCAGGACAGTAATTTCCTGCAATATTTCAGCATCAACCCTTCATAAGACGGGTCAGCGGCGACATTGTTCAACTCATGCGGATCAACCTCCAGGTCGAAAAAGAGCGGTGGCAGATCGCCGAAATGAACATACTTGTATCGGTGATCGCGGATAACATTGAATGTGCACGCATCGACAGCGATGGCCAGCTCTCGTTCAGGGAAAACCCTGGGAAATTCAACCAGATAACGAAAATCCACCTCCCAATGGACTTCACGGCGCCAATTTTCAGGGATATCACCATGCAAAAAAGGCTTTAGTGAGCGGCCGTCACACTGGACCGGAATGTTTCCCCCTAACAAATCCAACATGGTGGGCATCATGTCAACGCTCTCTGTAAAGGCACTCACAGTGGTCCCTCTGCTCCTCCTGGCGGAATCACCCGGCAGCCGGATTATCAACGGTACTCGAAAACTGTCGTCAAAATACGAACCCTTTGCCAAAAGATGGTGATCTCCTAACTGATCTCCATGGTCGCTGGTAAAGATGATGATAGTGTCATCGTATTGTCCCGTGTCTTTTAGCTCCCTGATAAGTCGGCCAATATTGTCATCCACATGGCTCATCTGCCCATAGTAGGTCGCTCTTAGCTGCTTCATGGATCGCTCGTCGCGGGGACAATTTTCTACACGGAGGTGGCCCGTGGTGGCCTGGAACTTCAGATACATATCAAGAAAAGGATGTTGTTCGGACTCTTTTTCCCGGGATTCCGCACGATTAAAGGGCGGTACGTCATCGGGATGGTACATTCGATTATAAGGCTCGGGCGCCAGATAGGGGTTGTGGGGCGCAAAAAAACTCACATGGAGAAACCAGGGCCGGCTTCTGGGCAGTCGGATAAATTCGACTGCCTTTTCTGCGAGAAAAGCGGTTTCGCTCTCTTCCTGGGTATAATAGGCAGCCGGTGCAAATGTTTTGCCCCTTTCCTCAACTCCCTGGTAGTCGTCGACCGATTTAAAGTAGAGCTCGGAAAGATTTTGCGGAAGTGTACAGCCACGCTTTTTCAGCCACCGGGCCCAATCCTGAGGGGATTCGATACTGGGGTTGGCCAGCACTTCGGTAAACCCGGGCAGCACACCCTCGTAGGTTGTCAATAACGGGTCATTGCTATGAAGTGTGCGGGGATCGTGACTGGTGTCGGTATACCCTGCGAGGGTCGGCCGATAACCCAGCTTGCGCATCTCAAGGGCGATATTGGTATGCCGGGCGTCCAGGGGGATGCCATTTTGAAAAGAGCGATGGTTCTGCATATACATACCTGTATAAATGCAGGCTCGGCTGGGGCCGCAGGGAGTGGCCTGGGCAAAATGGTTGCCGAACAATACCCCGTCAGCCGCCAACTGGTCCAGGTTGGGAGTCTTTACCGTGGGATGCTCAAGAGCCGACAAACACTCGCCGCGCCACTGATCAGAAGTGATGAAAAGCAGGTTAGGTTTTTTTTCCATTTGGAGATCACTGCTCCCCTGCCGATGACGGCAGTAGTGTAAGAGATCAGGCTGTCCAGGTTAAAGCTCCTTAGTAAATCCGCTCCGGTTCTGTGCTGCTGGCCTGCACGCCTGTTTCTTTCGTTTAAGATCTCTTATTTTACATTGACTATAGAGAAATAGATAGGAAATTGAAGAGCTAATTCACTGGAATGTATATAATAACGATATTTATAAAAGTGAGTGGATATTTGAGAGCATCTATACACATGAAAAATTAAAAGATTAACTCCAGGAAACCAATGGATAATGGAGCATTTTGATATCCCAGATGGTTCCAGA
>CAXMTO010000390.1:0-6641 GCA_964196355.1 uncultured Myxococcota bacterium | reverse complement strand
TATGTTTTCATCTTTTGCAGCGGTATTAATAGTATCAATAATGTCTTGAAGCAGGGTCTCTGGTCTGTTTTCTGTGCCCATTGAAGAGTCGAGAAAATTTTCTAAAGCTGAGGTGTTTTTTTTCTCTTCAACAATATTTCCTGAAATCCTGAGCTTTAAGATAGTGTTCCTGGGAATACTCAGATCCTCCATCGGAATTAAGGAAAAAATTAAAAGGCAGATTAATCCGACCAGGAAAAGGTTCAGAAGAGTGTTACGGATGCAGCTGAACACTTTTCCTGCGTGTCTGAAGATGTTGACGACTGAAAAAAAGAGGTCTTTCATTGGGCTCTATAATAAAGGGATACGTCGAAGATCCATAGGCTAATGTGCGAAGAGTCTATGAGTCAAACAACCTGAAAATCAAGGGTGATGAGAAACGCCTTAAGGGCTAACGATAAACATGCTGTCCAATGAACACAACTCATTTTAGGCTACCTTGAAAGATTGTTTTTTCTTCCAATCTCAGCGTTATACAAAAAATTTTATCCTCCGGTAAGCGAGATACGAGACTCCGAGATATGACCTATATGCCTGTGGGAAAATTTCATGTATGCCTCGATCTTGATCGAAAAATCTAATTTTTCAAGATACCCTATAGAGGGCCTTTCGTCATAAAGGGTAAATAGAGCTGTCGCGGAACGTTTTTGCCTGTTGTCAGGTTTGAGATTGATATACCAAGCAGACGTACTTTTCTGCGGCCTGCCTCAGTACTCTGAAGGAGTCCGGGAATATGAAAGAGAATATCCAGGCTACAAAAAACCGGGTTTCTCAGGGTCTTTGACCGCGTTATGGTTGTGAAATCTGAATAACGTACCTTTAAGGTTATTGTGTAACCGCCAACCGTTAATTTGTGCAGCGTACGTTCAATCTGGCAGGAAAGATCAGAGAGAATCTCACTGATCTCCTCAAGATCGTCTATATCATAACTCAGGGTTGTTTCATTGCCGATCGATTTTCTCGTTCTGTTGGGCTGAACATCCCTGTGATCAATTCCCCGGACTATTTTGTAGAGAAACGAGCCGGTTTTGCCAAAATGGAGGATAAGTTTTTCCTCGTCCCATTGACGAAGGTCACCGCCATTGATTATGCCAAGTCGTGACATTTTTTTTTCTGTAACTTTGCCGACACCAAAAAATTTTCCTATCGGCAGTGCAGAGAGAAATTCTATGGCCTGATCTGGAGTAATCGTACTTACACCGTTGGGTTTGTTTAAATCGGAGGCTACTTTAGCAAGAAATTTATTAAATGATGCACCGGCCGAGGCAGTCAAACCTAATTCTCTATAAATCTGTCTGCAAATGGAAGTGGCTAGGATTGTCGCTGAAGGGTTATTCTGCGTGTTCTCAGTTACATCAAGAAAGGCCTCATCAAGGGAAAGTGGCTCGACAAGGTGAGTGTACTGGTGGAAAATGGACATTATCAGCAGAGAAATTTCTTTATACCTCTGCATTCGTGGTCTTACAAAAATACCATTGGGACATAATTTAGCAGCTTTTGCACAGGGCATCGCCGAATGCACACCAAAGCGGCGCGCCTCATAGGAGCAGGCCGCGACAACACCTCTGCTTTTAGGGTTACCTCCAACTATGAGCGGTCTTCCTTTCAGGTGTGGATTGTCTTTTTGTTCTACAGATGCAAAAAAAGCATCCATATCTATGTGAATAATCTTTCTTTTAGTATACACTTTCCTTGGCAGTAGAAATCCTGGCTAAACAGTTTCCGATACCATACAAAATTTTGAGATTAAATCCATGAACAAAAAAGAGATACTGGGCATGAGCCTGCTTTTCGAGGGACTGCTCAGCCAACACCTTGATGAACTTTCTGATATTGTCATAGAGAAAACATATTCGCGGGGAGAAACAATTTTTTTTGAAGGGGATGAAGGCAATGGTTTTTATATGGTTGGTGAAGGGAAGGTCAAAATATTCAAACTCTCTTCATCCGGCAAGGAGCATATTCTCCACATTTTTGGTCAAGGCGAACCTTTTGGGGAGGTACCTGTTTTTCATGGAAAGCCTTTTCCCGCCACTGCTGAGGCTATTGTTAAAACCAAAACTCTCTTTTTCCCGCGCACCCGATTTACGCAACTTGTAGAAAAAAATCCTGCAATTGCCTTGAATATGCTGGCCGTATTATCCCTGAGACTTCGCAGGTTTTCAACACAGATTGAAAATTTGTCTCTAAAAGAAGTTCCTGCGAGACTCGCGAATTACCTGATATATCTCAGCGAAGAACAGGGACGGGAAGATGTAGTCGAGCTAGAGATTTCAAAAGGTCAACTTGCCAGCCTGCTGGGGACAATACCGGAAACCCTTTCACGAATTTTTGCCAAAATGAGTGAGGAGGGGTTAATAAGGGTGAGTGGGAAAGTGATAAATTTACTGGATAGACGGGCATTAGCTGAGAAATAACGTGATTCCACAGCCTCGTGTCAATGATCCAGGCAGATCTGTTCGTTTGGGCTTTCTGTTATTACAGTCTGGTAAGCCTTATGTGAAAAAGTGTACCGACAATTTTTAACCGATATATGAGGCGGGATAGAAAAATTCTGAAAAAAATCGTAACCTTGCTTAATATTTTTCCAGAATGGGGTCCATTTTCCAGAATGTTTTTTTAGATTGTTTTCGGTCATCCTGAAGGGGAAAATGTGAACAGGAAATGAACCCTGGCCATGTAAAAGTGCGCTATCTGCGATCGTATATATTTCTTCGATTCTGAAATTAGTCATCGCAAAGCAACCGAGGGAGTTGCATTTGCCGTGCACCATGAGACCACTGCCCGTACGCTGATAGGCGAGATCGTAGTCATTTGGGAACCCCAGGTTAAAGGAGAGGTGATGTTTGGACCATGGATTGAGTTGATCAGGGGCGACTCTATAAAAACCTTCCGGGGCCTGCCTGTCACCTTCTGTCACCTTTGGCCCAAGCGTTCCGGAGAGATCACAGATAAGATATGTTTTAAAGAGTTTAAATTTTTCTCCATTTTTCACCCAGAGTTCGAGTTCATGTGATTTCTTGAAAATTCTGATAAAAATCGGAGCACCGTAGGTCAATCTTTTTTTATCAAACTGTACTTTGATTTCTGGAGCTATCTTTTGAATAATTTCTTCAGATTTGATGTTGCCGGGAGTAATAAATTGCGTGGCGATGCTGTGGAGGGGGGGGAAGCCTACAGCTAAAAATAATAGAAAGGAAAAAACCAACCTGATCATTTTGCTTTAAATATACTTGAGTAGTAGGAATAAAATTGCAGGTATCACAATTAACATGACGATATTTATCAGTACACTATCTACAGAATTATTCCTTGACTTGCCAGTCTATTTTTATAGAGTAGCGCAGGTGATAATTGGTCCTCCTCCTCTCAAATAGAGGAATAGCGTATTTCCTGGAGTCATTGATGGTAAAGAAGAGTGTTAAAAATCCGCTGGTTTCAGTAATAATCCCTGCATATAACCACGAAAAATTTATCGGTGCAGCTGTTGACAGTGTGCTGACTCAAACTGTCAATGATCTGGAGCTTATTGTCGTTGATGATGGTTCAACGGATCAAACCGGAAAAATTGTTCAGGACTATCAAGATACCAGGCTTACCTATTATTATCAGGAAAACCAGGATGCCTTCAACACTATAAATCGTGGCCTTGCTTTGGCAAAAGGAAGGTATTTTGCAATTCTTAATTCCGATGATGTTTTTACCCCTAATCGTCTTGAGCGCCTTCTTGAGTCACAGCAAAACAGTGGTGCACAATGCATCATCACTGATGTAATCCCGATATCCGATAGTGGAGAGGAATTTACCGATCCTGAGTTCGGATGGAATATCTGGCATCAAAGAAACAGGACATTTTACTTTGAATGTTCAGATATTTACACGGCATTTCTTCATGGTAATTTTATGGTGACCACCTCAAACCTTTTCATGACTGCAGAGGCAATGCAAAAGACTGGGAACTTTTGTTCTTTGAGATACCTGCATGATTATGATTACATTTTCCGTCTCATGCTGTCCTGCCCTGGAAAAGTGCATTATCTAGCGGAAGAAAAGCTACTCTATTACCGAATTCACTCGGGCAATACACTGGGAGAAGCTGCAATTACCGGCAGGGAGCAGGATCAGGACTTGATCAGGAAATATATGCTCAAATATATTCCAGAAGAATATGCCTCACTCGTTGCAGCGGGTGCTGACCGGTTGATAGAACTCGGAAAAGAACTGCATGAAGTGAAATCCGCCATTTTACCTGCTACACCCCAGGGTGTACGTCCGGCGGCAAAAGTTCTCCAGGAAAGCCTGAAAATATGGCTGGACAAAAAACGCAGCTAATCTGTCCTTATACTTATTCTAAACGCAACTTTTTATGGAATTCCAGACGTACTACTCACAACAATCTCTCATTGCAGCAGCAAATCAAAAGATTAAAGAGAAAGATGTCATTTCCTTTGATCTCTTTGATACCCTTCTTATCAGAAGAGTGCATGATCCCGATCTCGTGAAATTGCCGGTAGCACGATTCATCGCTTCGCTTGCAAAGCTGAAGGGGATCGCAATAGGGTGGCGGAAAGTCCAAAAATTAAGGGATAATATCGAGCAGCAGCAACGCGCGGAAACAGGAAAAAAATTTGATGATCACGAAGCCAGTTATCCTCTTTTCATGGATGAACTGCTGCGTAATGTTTTTGAAGATGAATTCTCAGAAACTATCCTTGAAGAGGTGACAAAATATGAGCTGGTCATGGAAAACAGTATGCTCGTTCCCCGGCTTCAATTTGTAAACTGGATAAAAGAACTGAGGACGCAGGGAAAGAGAATTTTTATTATCTCAGATATGTACCTGCCGGCATCCCACCTCAAGGTCCTGGTGGAGCACGCCGGCCTGATAGATTTCGTAGAGGATGTTATATCTTCAGCAGATACTTTTCTTGCTAAGGCCTCTGGAAAGGGATACGGGCAAGTTCAGGAAAAATATTCACTTGTCAGGGAGAGGTGGATTCATATTGGTGACAACGCATTTTCAGATGGTATGCGGGCTGTCGAATTTGGCATTGAGGCTCTTATCATTCACGACCCTCTTGAAGATCATCGAAAATCAATAGTTAAACGCTATATTAACTACAGCTATGGGCGTCTGTTCTGGCAAGGTCGAGCCCTGCAGCAGCTCATGGCGCCACTTGAGGCCGAAAACTGTGAAAGAGATACTCTGTACAATGAGGGGTATAACTTTTTAGGACCTCTTATTGGCAGTTTTGTGCAGGAGATCGCGCAGCGGTGCAGAAAAAAATCCATCACCAAAGTATTCTTTATGTCAAGAGAGGGCTGGACATTTAAACGGTATTGGGAAAGTGCCGTTCCATTTCTTTACCCAGATTCGGACCTTCCGGAAATTGAATATCTCTATGTGAGCAGAATGGCCCTGGCAGGAGCATGTTGTGCTTATCAGGGATTGACAAAAACCAATGCTGATATTGCATTTCTTCCTGCAGGTAATCGCGATTTTCGCGACTTATGCAGAATTTTCAGTCTTGAGTCAGAGCCGTTCATTGACCATCTAAGGGAGCATGAGCTGGAACTGGAGAGTTGCCTGAGTCAGATACATGAAGGATATGACCCAGAAAACAGGAAGAATTTCGATGTTATGCTGGGCAGCAGCAAATTTCAGGAAGAGGTGAAAAGGCAGACTCTGCCAGCCAACAATGCACTGCAGCTCTATCTCCAAGATCTTGGTTTTTTTGACCATGAGAACATCGCAGTTGTTGACATTGGCTGGCTGGGGACTATACCGCGGTTTTTTTATGAGGCGATACAGCACAGAGACGATTGTCCCAGGTGTTTTGGCTATCTTTTTGGAGCCACTCGGGGGATATCCTATCCAACAAGTGATAAGAACAGTATAGAAGGCCTGCTCTATGACAGGAAAAGATTTGATCTTGCAGCGAGTACGCTTTTTTATGCCCGTGATCTTTTTGAGGAAGCGTGCAGGGCCCCTTTCCCAACATTGAACGGTTACAGGCTCACAGAAGATGGCTATGAGCTTGAATTCAGAAAAAGTGATGATGAGATCGGAATAGCAGAGAAACAACAGGACAGTTACTTTGCTCCATTGCAGCAGGGGATCATCGATTCTGCGCCAAAATATGGCGCTGCAGCAGCCCTTTTGGGATCTTCCCTGGCAGGTCACAAACCCTGGCTTAACTATGTTTTAGTAAGTAAATTAGCCTTTCCAAGGACAGGTGAGATCGCTCATATACGACATCAGAATCATCTGGATGATTTTCATGGCAGTAAAAAACCAAAGGCAGCCTTTTCCAAAGGCACTAGATCCCTCTGGGATTATTCGCTTTTTCAGCTGCGTTATAATCCTTTTTTACGCTTAAGATTTTTTCTCAAACATTTGAGGGATCGGATAAACGAATAATCATATGAAAACTACCTTAAATAAACGGTATGATTTAACCGGTAATGAAATCTCCCGGTTGGGCAAAAATATCCTTCTTTCCAAATTTATTCCGATAGGTAATTTGCGGGGTGGACCGGGGTTGCGCTGCCTTGTTACCCTTGCTATTCTTCACTATTTTGGCGGTGTTCTCTATCAGGTA
>CAXMTO010000389.1:0-3449 GCA_964196355.1 uncultured Myxococcota bacterium | reverse complement strand
TCAATAAAACTATCAAATTGCTTTTAGAGGAATCCCTTGGTTTAACTGGCCGGGGGAGTAAAAACCACAGGGACGAATTCATCGACCTCTTCGGTGTATGGACAACTGAAGATAAAAGAAATTTTATCGCCACTAATAAAGAACTGAATTCGATAGATCCTGGTGACTGGATATGAGCAAAATCCTGATCGATACAAATTGCTATACTTCTTACCTCAGTGGCAACCATGATGTACTCGATGCTCTGGCTGATGCAGATATGGTGTTGATGTCAATTTTTGTCCTTGGGGAATTGTACGCCGGGTTCAAAGGCGGGAACAGAGAAAAAGAAAACAGGGCAGGAAATGATCATCTTTCCTTGAGATAGGATTTTAAATTTCGATAGTAATTTTCGTGAGAGCCGACGGTTATCAGTTCTATCCCATCTGCTACCAGTCTGTAGGACAATAAAAATAATGCTGTTTTGATTTTAAATTTATGAATGAATACGCCCTTCAAATCCCCCTTTTTTTCTATACCAATTGAGGGGTCTCTCACAATTTTGTGAATTTGATCGTCTAATCCTGATTTTTCAATCTTGTTAAAATGTTTTACTTTTTTCCGGAATGATCCTGATTGATATAGTTTTACCATTTTCAGCCGAACTGATATTCAGATTTCTCGCCATGATCCAATTCATCAATTCCCACAAGAATTTCTTTTATTAAATCATAGGTTAAAGTTGGGTTTTCCTCTGCACATTTACCAATTCTGGCCCAGTGCTCAATTTGCCCGGTTAGCGACCGGCGGTCAATCCTACTGAATTTTCTCGCTTCGTTTACTAATTCTTCCGATACTCTAACTGCTGTAGTCATTTTGACACCTCCCTGCAAAATTTCACTTATATTTAGCATAATACATGTGTCGCAAAGTGCAACAATATGCCTCATTTTGTATGTTCGCAAAATCAAATGCAAATAAAAGCGAAAAATAGGAAAAATAGGGGACATCGGTTTCTTCACTCCCCCGAAACACCTATTCACGGCCAGTCATAACCGAGCCTATTCGGGCTACTAACTTGGTCGACAGTCCTTGCTATTCTTCATATCAAAAAGACACGCATCAGCCCAGACAGGCGATCCTTAAACACGGCTCAATCCCTGGGTTTGATGATGGCCCGAAGGGGGGAGACGTAGTTAGGCGTGATTAATTCGTCAGGTCATGTTAAAAATATCGATAGAAATGTGTTTAACGATCTTGAAGTGATTTACGAAATACCAACAATGACCCCCCGGACCTCATACGTACCTCCACTAATACTATAGCCTTCTTGCTCAAATGTGTGCTATAATTGTCATTGGTAATTTGAGGGTTCTATTAAAATAGGAGCTTTGAGGAATGCGTTTTGGAATTTGAGTGGGATACTAATAAGCTTCAATCTTTGGTGATCCTCTCGAAGTTACAATCTCAGATCCTGATCATTCTGCGGAAGAATTTCGTTTTATTTCTATTGGACGAAGTGAAGTTGGTCAGTTACTTGTTGTGGCCTACACTGAGAGAGGTAATCATATCAGAATCATTACTGCACGGCGGGCAATGCCGCAGGAGGTTCGAACTATGAGTCAGGATCAAAATATGACAGTGGAAGATGAAATGCGCCCTGAATATGACTTTTCAGATGGGACTCGGGGTAAACACTACAAAACATATAGGAAAGGGACTAATCTCGTCCCGCTTGACCCAGACGTAGCAAAAATATTTCCAGATGCTGCTGCTGTTAATGAAGCACTTCGACTTCTAGTTAAACTTGCCAGGCAACGAGTACCATAACAAAAATAGCAGGAAATAGGGGACAGCCCCCAATTTCTCTCTATGCATTGAGCCTATAGTCAAGGATATGCGGGGACCTTTTTAATAGATCAAGAAGAACCTGTGTCGCACCGGTAGGTTGTCTTTTTCCTTGCTCCCATTGCCGTATTGAAGAAGGACTTACATTGAGCAATTTGGCAAATACAGTTTGGCTCAAATTCAAATTTTCTCTTATTTCTTTAATCTGATAGATCGATAGATGTACTTTAGGAATTGTAACCCCCAGAGAATTAAGCTCTTTTTCAGTAAAAGAAGTCTTTATTCCTGTGTTGATCAAACCCTGAGCAGTGTCTCCGATTGCTTTTTTGATTGAATCTCTCATTCTACTACCTCCAGATCAAACAATATTTGTTTTTCTATGGAGTCTGTGACTTGCCTCGATTTAAGAGCCAGCAGGTCACTCCCTAATTTTTTGAAATATTGCAGTTCGACTTTGTCAATATTTGATTTTTCGTTTTTGCTAAACCCGTAAAGAAAAATTATTTTTTCTTTTTTCCTGTATACGACAATTGTTCTGAACCCAGCACTTTTACCTTTGCCAGTTCGCTTTACACGAATTTTGAAGATGTCACCACCTAAGTCGGCAACTGATAGTCCTCTCTCTAGATTATTGATAGACTCAAGCAGATTAAGGTTGCTCAAATTTGCCTTTTTAGCCCACTTCTTAAACCATTTCGTACATAGCTTTCTCATACAGAGACTATAACTCTTTGTGTTATATTTCTCAAGTTTTCTGGCAGAAAGTTCACACACACGGAAATAGGGGAATATGTTTTTTTCGAGTTTATCAAAAAGATAATCTCGTAAAAAGTCACCAGCTCCGTCATTCCCACGCAGGTGGGAGATAAGCAACGACTTCGATCCAAAACCTATTAAAATAACTAGATCGAAGTCTGCGCTATCTCCCGCCTTCACGGGAATGACGAAGTCAGTCTGTTCGATCCCTGGCTTTGAGGGATCGCGTCCGAAGAAAAACAGGGGACAGACCCTTTTCCTGACGCTCTCACCTTTCAGGCAGCTGCCAGAAGGTCAATTTCTGTGTGAATTTTCTGCCAGGGAACAAAAATTTTGTCATTATCGTCAAGCTTGATTAGGCCGGCTTCGCGGAGAAGCTTGACATCAGAATGCACGTTTTTGTAGTTGCGTTGTAGAGTTTTACTTAGAGCACGGATACTGGAAGGGCCGGATCGAAGCAGCGTAGAGAGAAGGGCCAGGCGTTGATTAGACAATACTCGCAACAAGGTCGCTGCATCCTCAAAATATAAATGTTGTTCTGTCTTGAGTTGCTTTCCTTGCTCCGCTTTCTTCCAGGCATTGATAAAGGCCAGGTTCATGTCTCGGTCAGAGGCTATATGAATGTTAATATGGTCATTCTTACTCATCATTTTTCTCCCTTATCAAATCAATATCGTGTTGAAAATCATTCACCAGACTTTCGACGTCCTTAAAACGATATACTTTTTCCTGGTCGAGAAAATGGCGATGGTCACCTTTGCCTGTTTCATTGTCATAGCGAACCATGCATGTACCGTCCGCCATACCGTAATACAAACGATATTTAAGGCCATGGGGTCGTTCTTTGTCTCGCTCAGGCAATTGCC
>CAXMTO010000388.1:0-13273 GCA_964196355.1 uncultured Myxococcota bacterium | reverse complement strand
GGTTTTTCAGCGGCAGGAAAACTCTTGCGGGGGATGTAAAAAAACGATAGGTTTGTTGGAATTTGAATTGATAAAGAATGGTTAGCTTTTGTCAGGAGTTCCCCGTGAAGAGATTCCGTCTTGCTCTTAACTGTGATCTCGGTGGTACGTTCAATTTGAGAGGTGATACTGGTCATCAATCTGCACAGCATGAATTGGCCTCAAGGGTAAAATAGATTGATTAGGATAGCAATATTCTATGAATATGTGATTAATTCAAGAAGATTAACGGTATTGTGTGTTGCAGCGAATAACTTTTTCATAAAGGTACAACAGAACAGAAGTTAATATATTTTCCGAAATTGTGTTCCGGTGAACACACAGGACTCTTGCCATGTCGGGAGCAGAGGCTGGCTTCGATGCAGATGAAGAGTTTTTGCGACGCCAACATTAATTGAAGATTCCAAATTGATATTTGGAGAGGAGGTATCGTTGAATTTTGACCTGACTACTGAACAGAAAATGATACGTAAAGAGGTGAGAAAATTTTCTCGAACCGAAATTCTACCTGTTGCACTGGAATTGGATGAGAAAGAGGAGTTCTCTTCTGACTTGACGACAAAGATGGGGGAAATCGGTCTTTTTGGAATGTTTGTCTCTGAGGAATATGAAGGGCAGGGACTGGATTATCTGTCTTACATTATTGCTGTTGAAGAGGTTGCCAGGATAGACGGTTCCCAGGCTGCAACTGTGGCAGCCGGAAATTCCCTTGGAATTGGGCCTATTTATTATTTTGGTTCCGAAGAACAAAAAAAGAAATATTTGCCCAAATTGTGTTCTGGAGAGGGTTTGTGGGGATTCGGACTAACTGAACAAATGGCAGGCTCTGATGCCGGGGGAAGTAAAACCACCGCCGTAAAAGATGGAAATGAATGGGTAATTAACGGTTCAAAGATATTTATTACCAATGCCGCCTGTGATTTATCCATGGGCGTTACGGTTCAGGCTATAACAGGAACTAAGGAAAATGGAAAGCCGGAGTATTCTTGTTTTCTGGTTGAGAACGGGACACGGGGGTTTACGGCTAAAACCATGCATAAAAAAATGATGTGGAGAGCCTCAAATACTGCAGAGTTGTATTTCGATGACGTCAGGATCCCGGAGGGAAACATTCTGGGTCAAATCGGAGACGGTTTTCATCAGATGTTAAAAACCCTCGACGGTGGCCGGCTGTCCATAGGGGCAATGGGACTCGGAGGTGCTCAGGGTGCCTATGAACTTGCACTGAAGTATGCAAATAAGAGGGAGCAGTTTGGTCAACCCATTTCAAAGTTTCAGGCGATTGCCTTCAAGCTTGCTGATTGCGCCACAGAGATTGAATGTGCCAGAAATCTGTTGTACAAGGCCTGCTGGCTCCGCAGTAACAAAAAACCATTTGAGAAGGAAGCGGCAATGGGCAAGCTCTACTGTTCAGAATTAATGGGGAGAGTAGCTAATCATGCAGTGCAGATTTATGGTGGTCACGGACTGATGAAAGAGAATCATGTGGAGCGCTTCTATCGTGATCAAAAACTTCTCGATATCGGTGAAGGAACGTCGGAAGTACAGCGGATAGTGATCTCAAGATTCATCGGCTGTTAATCTACGATTTATCAGGCAGATTCCTGCCACCTGATTGAGAGAAAAACGCTGGGCATTTTGATTTATAAACAGACAGTGAAACTGAAATTTGGCTGGTTTTTTCAAGTGAGTGAGGTGGGATGGAAGAAACCGGTTTTAAAACCAGAAAAGAATAAAAAGATCATCTCAGGAGTTGATAATGGAAAATGATAATCAGAAACCTCATATTAATGTCGATTACTTTGAAGATTTGACTGGTGAGTTGCCAGCGTCAGAGTCCTCCGACATTGATTCTATTGGAGTAAGAATTAAGAACATGAGGGAAGAAAAGGGATTATCCTTGGAAGAACTCTCAAATATGACCGGATTTGATGTAGAGCTGCTGGCCAGCATCGAAAAAAATGAGGTCCAGCCGCAACTTGGAACCATTATCAAGTTGTCTAAGGCTCTGGACAGTGCGTTTAGCAGAGTCCTTTCTGGAGTGGGAAATAAAAGCTATTCTATCACGAGAAAGAATGAGCAGAAAACGCTGGCTCGGTCAACATCTGGAGAAAGTAAAGAACGGCTGTATACATACAAAAGTTTAGCACCCGAAGTTCAAGGGCGGCACATGGAGGCCCTGATTATCCAGCTGGAGGAAAAGGCGGGTGTTGATACATCCGTCCACGAAGGTGAAGAATTTATTTACGTTCTTGATGGTACCGTTGTTTTGGATATTGCAGACGAGTCCTTTGAACTGCAGCCGGGAGACAGCGTATATTATCTCTCCACGGCACCTCATCTCATTGCAGGAAAAGGTGGGAAGGCCACTATTCTAGCTGTTCTCTATGGCAGCTGATGGTCTTACCCTACATAAGGCACCCGTAAAAGTGGGAAAAATGGTTTCAGGCCACCTGCTGCGCGATGCCGGGCTATACGAATTTGGCGCCGGAACCTCGGAAATTCAACGAAATTTGGTCGGTTGCAAGATTTTTAAAGAAACGAGTTAGGATGGATCTATGGGTAAGATTATTTCCAAGGTAAATACACGCAGTGAAGAATTTGTCATGAATCAGGAACATATGCAAACACTGGTTGATGATTTACATTGTAAACTCGAAGCAATTAAATTAGGCGGTGGCGAAAAATATCAGCAGCGCCATACCTCTCGGGGAAAACTATTGGCCCGTGAGCGAATTAATGCTTTGCTCGACCCCGGTTCCCCTTTTCTCGAACTTTCTCAACTGGCGGCCTTTGAGGTATACAGCGCAGAGGTCCCGGCCGCAGGTATTGTTACAGGTATCGGCCGGATTAGCGGCCAGGAGTGTATGATTGTAGCCAATGATGCCACAGTTAAAGGTGGCACCTATTATCCGCTCACCGTAAAAAAGCATCTACGCGCTCAGAATATTGCTGAACAGAATCATCTGCCGTGTATTTATCTCGTGGATTCAGGCGGCGCCAACCTGCCTCTGCAGGATGAAGTTTTCCCCGATAAAGAACATTTTGGTCGCATCTTTTTTAACCAGGCGAATATGTCGGCACAAAATATCCCCCAAATTGCGGTGGTGATGGGGTCCTGCACTGCAGGAGGTGCTTACGTTCCTGCCATGGCGGATGAATCCATTATTGTCAAAGAGCAGGGGACAATTTTTCTGGGTGGCCCGCCGCTGGTAAAGGCCGCCACCGGTGAGGTTGTTACCGCAGAAGACCTGGGCGGGGCCGATGTACACTGCCGCACCTCTGGAGTGTCTGATCACTACGCCCAGAACGATCACCATGCCCTGCAGCTGGCGCGTCAGTCGGTTAGATGTCTGAACCGAGTAAAACCGTTGGATCTCAATATTAAAGAGTCGGTTGATCCGTTGTACGATCCAGAGGAGATTTACGGTGTGATTCCCCAGGACGCACGCCAACCCTATGACGTGCGTGAAGTCATCGCCCGCATTGTTGATGGTTCGGAATTTGACGAATTCAAGGCGCTTTATGGGACAACACTTATAACCGGTTTTGCTCGAATATATGGGTATCCCGTGGGTGTTGTCGGTAATAATGGAATTCTTTTTGGTGAGTCGGCGCAAAAAGGGGCACACTTTATAGAGCTCTGCGCCAAGCGCAAAATCCCCCTCGTCTTCCTGCAAAATATTACAGGATTTATGGTAGGCAGGCAATACGAGGCCGGTGGTATTGCCAAGCACGGCGCAAAAATGGTCACAGCGGTTGCCTGTGCCAAGGTTCCTAAAATAACGATACTTATTGGCGGCTCGTTTGGTGCCGGTAATTACGGTATGTGTGGTCGCGCTTACGATCCCAGGTTTTTGTTCATGTGGCCAAATTCCCGTATCTCAGTGATGGGCGGGGAACAGGCCGCTGGTGTCCTGGCACAGCTGAAACGAGAACAGAAAGAAAAAATGGACGAGCAGTGGAGCACTGGGCAGGAGGCTGAATTTCGACAACCGATTCTTGATATTTACGAGAAGCAGGGACACCCATATTATGCTTCGGCCAGGCTGTGGGACGATGGTGTTATCGACCCTGCCGAAACCCGTATGGTGCTGGGCTTATCATTATCTGTTTCACTGAATAAACCTATTGAAGATACCGAATTTGGTGTTTTCAGAATGTGAGAGCGCTGTAAAAAAATCCACTTGTTTCAAGCGTTCAAGTTTGAATACTCTCCGCGGTCGTAGGGGTGTCTTGTGCTGGTTTTTTGTGAGACTATTGGAATATGAAGAAAAGGAGATTAGATGACCGAAAAGAGTGTTTCAATGGAAATTGATAAACGGGGTGTTGCCACCGTTACCCTGAATAACCCGGAAAAGCACAATGCCTTCGATGATGGTATCATTGCACAGTTGACATCATTCTTTGTGCAGATCGGTGCTGATAAAGATGTGCGGGCAATGATTTTGGCAGCCACCGGTAAAAACTTTTCTGCCGGGGCTGATCTGAACTGGATGAAGCGTATGATGAGTTACTCCTATGAGGACAACCTCGAAGATGCCAAGGCGTTGGCCGCTATGCTTAAAACATTGAATTTTCTACCCGTGCCTACTATCGCCCGCGTTCAGGGTGTTGCTTTTGGTGGTGCTGTCGGGCTGGTAAGCTGCTGTGATATGGCAGTGGCAGCCAGCGGCTCTGGTTTTTCTTTGAGTGAGGTTAAAATCGGTCTGCTGCCAGCGACAATCAGCCCATACGTGATTGATGCTATAGGAAAGAGGGCTGCCCGGAGATACTTTGTAACAGCTGAGCGTTTCAGCGCTCAGACTGCCGCTCAGTTGGGGTTGGTCAGCGAAGTGGTAGAGGAGGATCAGCTTGATGATAAAATTAATCAGCTCATTGAAAATCTGCTGGGCAACAGCCCGGCTGCAGTGCAGGGTGCAAAGGAGCTGGTCTTTAATGTAGGAGGGCGCGAAATTGATGCTGAACTGATTGATTTTACCAGTGAGCGGATTGCTGACATTCGTGTTTCCGCTGAAGGGCAGGAAGGTTTATCCGCCTTTTTCGAAAAACGTAAACCGGCGTGGAGTGTGTCATAAAATGTTTAAAAAAATCCTGATTGCAAACCGTGGAGAAATCGCCTGTCGTGTTATTCGCTCCGCCCGTAAACTGGGGATATTTACTGTAGCTGTCTATTCAGATGTCGATCGTGATGCACAGCATGTTATCATGGCTGATGAGGCGGTATGCATTGGTGCGGCCCCTTCACGGGAATCATATTTACTGGGGGAACGGGTTATTGAAGCAGCGCTCAGAACCGGTGCTGAAGCCATACACCCCGGCTATGGGTTTCTCTCCGAAAACGCAGATTTCTGTAAAAACTGCGAGGAAAATGGACTGGTGTTTATAGGCCCTCCAACCGGAGCCATTGAAGCAATGGGCTCTAAGTCTGCTGCAAAAATAATTATGGAGAAGGCCGGTGTCCCACTGGTTCCCGGATACCACGGTCAGGATCAGGATCCTGCCGTTTTGAAAAAATCCTCCGATGACATGGGATATCCGGTTCTGCTCAAGGCTGTCGCTGGTGGGGGCGGCAAAGGAATGCGCCAGGTATGGGCTTCAGAAGAATTCGAAGAAGCCCTGATCACTGCCAAACGTGAAGCTCTCAACAGCTTTGGCGATGATACCATGCTGGTTGAAAAATACCTTACCCGGTCACGTCATGTAGAGATCCAGATCTTCTGTGATCAGCATGGAAATGCAGTCTATCTTGCAGAGCGAGACTGTTCTGTTCAGCGTCGCCATCAGAAAGTCATTGAAGAGGCGCCGGCCCCCGGAGTAAGTGATGAGTTGCGTCGTCAGATGGGTGAGGCCGCAACCCGCGCAGCTAAAGCTATCAGTTACGAAGGGGCAGGTACAGTAGAGTTTTTGTTAGAACCGGATGGTGCATTCTATTTTATGGAAATGAATACCCGTTTGCAGGTAGAGCATCCTGTTACAGAAATGATAACGGGCCAGGACCTGGTTGAATGGCAGCTGCGGGTGGCCGATGGAGAAGAGCTGCCCCTTGGCCAGGCGCAGATTCGTGTCAGTGGACATGCTCTGGAAGCGCGAATTTATGCGGAAGATCCCGCAAATGACTTTTTGCCGGTTACCGGCACACTCTCCCTTTTACAGCCGCCAGTGGAAAGTGACCATGTGCGAGTGGACACGGGGGTAGTGCAGGGCGATAAAGTCAGCGTTTACTACGACCCGATGATCGCAAAATTGATTGTCTGGGATGAAGACAGAGACAAGGCATTGCACCGGCTCAGGAGAGCCCTGGCGGAATACCATATTGATGGCATGACGACCAATATTGATTTCCTTTACAATCTTGTCAGTTGCAGACCTTTTCAGCAGGCGGAGCTCGACACCGGTTTTATTGAAAAACATTACGATAAAATTTTCCGTGATAAAGAGCAGGATATTTCCCGGGGCCTTGTCCTCACTGCGATCTATCTTGTCCTGGCGCAGAAGGCCAGAGCACGTGCTTCAGTTCGTTCCTCCGATCCGTGGTCCCCATGGAATAACACAGGCGGCTGGCGTTTAAATGAACCCCATATCAACCGTTTTGAACTGGTGTCTCAGGGGAAACATTACCCAGTTGCAATTGAGCAGCTGGGACGAGGCGATGTAGTTCGTTACCTGATAGAGTGTGGAGATGGGAAGCTGGAGGCGAAAGGAGAGCTGGAAGGCAATACACTCCATGCTGAAATAGATGGTCACCTCCTCCATGTCCTAGTAAATGAGTACGACGGCATTTACAGTATTTATACGTCGGAATTTGGTATGCATTTCAGCTTGAATGAGGTGGACCTGGGTGATGATAGTCCCGGGGAGGGTGCTGCAGCATTAAGTGCTCCGATGAATGGTACTATTGTGGATCTTGTTGCCTCCGAAGGAAGCATCGTCCACAAGGGTGATACACTGCTTGTCATGGAGGCTATGAAAATGGAACATACCATCTGTGCCCCTGAAGATGGACAGGTTGTTGAGTTTTTCTACCAAACGGGCGACCTGGTCGATGGTGGTGCTGAACTGCTCAATTTTGAGACCTTGGCCGACCAGGAGCAAGGGAATTAAAAACACACATGCTATTCAAGTGGAAATGTTAAGGAAATAATGGAGCAGAATCAAAAAAGGGAGATTTCTGGTAAAACAAAAACTCTCCCTTCTTAAGTCTTTTTAGTACCTTACTACTGAAACCCTGTCATAAAAAGCAAGAAACCGAGGAATGTCTTTTGAAATTATGCTGTTAGGTATATCACCATGGTACTTATACCCCCTTGTGGGGTGTTAGATTATTTTACGGGCATGATCCAGTTGAACTGGTCTTCGGCCTTGCCGTACTGAATGTTCATAAGTTCGTCAAAGAGTTTTGCCGCAAAGGGGCCCACAGTTCCATCGCCAATCGTGATCTCTTTGCCGTCGAATTTAATGTTTCCAACAGGTGAAATTACGGCGGCAGTCCCTGAACCAAACACTTCTTTAAGCTTACCCGCATCCTGAGCGTCATAGATCTCGTGGATGCTGATTCTTCTCTCAACAACTGTTACACCCCAGGATTGAGCGAGCTTTATGACAGAGTCCCTTGTAATTCCGGCCAGGATACTTCTGTTCAGTTTGGGTGTAATAAGTTCATCACCGATTAAGAAGAAGATGTTCATCGAGCCAACTTCTTCAACATACTTAAGATCAACGCCGTCAAGCCACATTACCTGCGTGTATCCGTCTTTGTTGGCCAGCTCTGTGGCATACAGGCTGGCAGCATAGTTTCCGGCTGTTTTGGCCTGACCGACTCCGCCCCTTACCGCACGAACATAATCTGTTGTTACCCATATTTTCACAGGGTCAAAACCTTCAGGGTAATATGCGCCGACAGGAGAGAGGATTATAAAAAATCTATACGTATGTGATGAACGAAGGCCGATATAGGGGTCTGTTGCAATTATGGTTGGACGAATGTAGAGTGATGTGCCCGGTTCCCCGGGTACCCAGTCTCTTTCAATATTTATCAGCTTTGTAAGTGATTCAAGTATAAAGTTTTCATCAAATTCCGGGATGCAGAGCATCTGGGCAGATTTATTGAAACGTTTTAAATTAGCCTTTGGTCTGAAAAGTTGAATTTCCCCGGAATCAGTCTTGTATGCCTTTAAACCTTCAAAAATTGCCTGGCCATAGTGAAGAACCATTGTGGAAGGATCCATTTCGATCGGGGCGTAAGGCTCAATACGAGGGTTATGCCAGCCCTGCTCCTGATTGTAATCCATGTTGAACATGTGATCTGTGAAAAAAGTTCCAAAGCCTAAGGCTGAATCTTCAGGATGACTTTTAAGTTTGTCTGCTTTTCTAATTGTAATTTCCACTGTAACCTCTGTTCTATAGTAGTGTTTAAAAGGATTTTGATAAAGTAATGAGCACCTTGGAACAGGTCCTTCCGTTTTTTACTGGAAAAGTAATGTTATGAATGTCTGTAGACCTCTTGACTGGTTACTGAACCGGGTCCCAGGCATTTCCCGTCTCCCGGGGTATGTCTGTCAACATGAGTAACACTCTACTTATTAGTACCTTACTCCAGAAATACTGCAATAAAAAACAAGAAACTTAGGAATGCATTTTCAAATTATGTGGTTACATATACCACCAAGGTACTTATACCCCCTTGTGGGGTGTTAGTTTATTTTTGTGAAAGCAAGCATAATGTTCCCACTTATGTTGAATCAACATCCAACCAGTTCATTGTCCCTGCTATTTGATTTCTGGATAACAGTCCAGAGATATCAGGTTATGTTATAAATGATGAATTCGTAAAAAGTCTCCTGTTACGTCATTCCCGCCTACGCGGGAATGACAAAAACTACTGAATTGAGGTTTTTACGACGCCATCATAAATGATGTGATCCTTTTAGAAAGAGTCATATTGTTTTTCTTGGCTATATTGACTATTTTCTTGAAGTTAAGATCAAACTGTACGCTCTTTTTCTTGAGTTCTTTGTCTCTAAGACAGATACTTGACCATGGAACCTGTCCGGCCAGGGCGAGAGTAACTATATTCCCCCGCCCAGGCACTGGCAGGGAGATTTGGGAGGTGAAATGGGTTGCAAGCAGGGCTCTGATCTCCCGGAACTGTGTACTGTCACCACTCCAGAGATTGCTGCTGACTACACCATTATCAGTGAGATTGTTTACGCACAGGTGGAAAAACTGATCCGAATATATTGTCGGTGCCATCCCCTGATCATTAAAGGCGTCGACCAGAATAAGGTCATAGGGGCCCTTTTTATGATCTTTTAGAAACTGACAGCCATCTTCGCAGTGGATGGCTATTCTGTTGTTTTCCGGAAGCTGGAAGTACCCCCGGGCTGTATTAATTATATGCTGAGAATAGTCAACAGCATCTATGCGTGACTGGGGGAAGTGGTGGTGAAAAAAACGAACAAATGAGCCTGCTCCGATACCTATTATCAATATATTTTTGGGTTCTGGATTGATAAGTAAGGTGAGAAGCATATGTTGTGTATATGACAAAACCAGCTTGTGGGGGCTGGAAAGCGACATTTTACCCTGCAGGGAGCTGGATGCAAAGTAAAGTGAGCGAAAGTCACCACTGTCAGTAATTTCCACCAGGTAGCCATTCCAGTAATCCCTGTGAAGTAAAGTTCCCGGGGGCTGTGACATCTGTTCCTTTCTCTGTCGGATTTTCAGGAGCATCAGTGGTCAAAGATAATGTCGGTGATTGCCAATTTGAAAATTGTTGCCACATCTTCCGCTAAAGATAATCTACTTTTCAGCCGACGTCACTATCTGCGCGTTGAAAGCTGCACAACCCATTCAGCAGCTATTTCAAAACTTATGAAACCTCCTCGCTTTCAATGACCAGCATTTTTTTCCAGATCCCTGATCTGTATCGCCACCATGATATGCAGAACAGCATAACAATGAAAAACACTACCCAGAGCCATGCTGTAACTGTACTCATCTCGAAAAACTGGACTCCGATAAATACCGGAAGGACAAAACAGAAAAAGGATACCAGAGTGATTGCCCTCATCATGAAGCGTGTGTCTCCTGCTCCCCTGAGTGCGCCGCTGAACACCATGTAGAGAGCATCAAAAAGGAGATACGCTGATATGACATGGAGGAGTTTTATGCAGAGCTCCAGGACGATCGCCTGCTCTGCGGTAGTCTGTTGGGTAGAAATAAAGGGGGCAAGTACAAATTCTGGTGCAAAAATGAAGAGGAGATCTACACAGATGATGTATGCAATGAGCAGGTGAATTGCACTCCAGACATGCTCGCTGGCCTGTTTGGGACTCTTTTTCCCAAGCGCCTGGCCAACAAGGACACCGATTCCCTGAGAAACACCCATGGAAGGCATAAATGCCAGAGAATTTATAGAGATAACGATGTTTGTCGCAGCCAGGTCGAGTTTACCAATCCGTCCAATAATGAGTATAAAGAGAGTGAATGCCAGAATATCGATTGTGAACTGGAGTGATCCCGGAACACCAAATCGCATCAATCTTGCGAACAATCTTCGATCAAACCGATACTCAGAGAACACCCCGAAGCGGTGATTATTTTTTCTGGTGAAGATTAAAAGAGAGAGACAGGCCGCTTCTATCGCCCAGGCCGTGACCGTTGCAATGGCTGCGCCCCTGATGCCAAGCTCCGGCAGGCCCCAGTGGCCGAAAATCAGACCATAGTCAAGGGGAATATTTATAATGACGCCAAGGAAAGTAATAAGCATGACCGGGCGGGTGAGACCGCGGCCGGTAAAAAATGTCGAAAGAGTTACTGTTGCAACACTGAAAACTGCGCCCTTACAGAGTATGGTGAAATAGATTCGCTCCAGTTCCTGAACATCCTGAGGATGTCCGGCGAGGGAAAAGAGGGGCTCGGTCCCATAGAGGGCAAGCAGCCACAAACAAATTCCAGCCGCAAAGGTAAAGTGGATCCCCTGCCAGAGAACCTTACCAACTCTAAGGTGATTGCCTCTGCCAGTGTATTGGGCAATAAACACTCCCGCGTAACCGCCGATACCTCCAAAAAATGCTACAAAAAGATACGAAGTGATGCTGGCGGGCAGGGCTGCAGAGATCGCATTTAAACTGTAGTTAGCGAGAAATATCCGGTCGGTAAATGTCATCACGGTGGACGCGGACATGCTGAGGACCAGTGGCAGGCAGACAGCAACAACTTCTTTGTAACTTCTTTTTTGAAACCATTGCTGGAAATAATTGGACATGTTTTGATAAGAGTGGTGGCGTAGCTTGAACTTTTGAGTAAAACTCCGATGGTGATAAAAACAAAGAGGACTCAGGTTGTACACCAGTCTGACCTTCTTGTGTAGCCGAAAATTAACCCAGGATGACAAAAATAAATGACAGCAGTAAATATCGATAAAGCACTTTGTGTCGGGTGTGGTATCTGCAGAGATATTTGTCCATACAGGGCTATTCAACTGACAAAGGACAAGGCTGAATATATCCTTTCGGAGGACTGCTTTTTGTGTGGACATTGTCAGGCTGTATGTCCGACAGATGCCGTTTTGATTAGCGGGATGGTTCCTGATTTACATTTTTCCACCTTTGCCGGTCCGGTGGATGTGGTACAACCGGGAACCGGCAACATCATGGAGCTGGTCACTCTTATGCGCTCCAGAAGATCATGTCGCAGATATCAGACAAAAACCGTCCCTCTAAATCTTCTGAACGATCTTGTGAAAATTGGAGCTACCGCGCCGTCTGGAACTAACAGTCAGCCATGGGTTTTTTCCATCCTGCAGGAACGAGACGATGTCTTGATGTTGGGAGATTTGACCGCGGACTACTATAGGAATCTAAACAGTCAGGCACGAAATGGTATTTTACGGTTTTTTGTCAAACTCTTTGGTGGAGACAAACTTGGGAATTATTACCGAAGGTACCATGATTCAGTCGAGGAGGCCCTCCGTGGATGGGATGAAGAGGGCGAAGACCGGCTCTTTCACGGGGCCATGGCTGCCATTCTTGTAAGCGCCAAAAATGATGCGAGTTGTCCGGCTGAAGACGCTCTTCTTGCAACTCAGAATATTCTTCTGGCAGCACATGTAATGGGTCTTGGCAGCTGTCTTATCGGCTTTGTGGTCGAGGCGATGAGGCGTAGACCTGATATGAAAAAAATCATGAAAATCGACAAAAGTGAAGAAATATACAGTGTTATTGCTCTGGGTTACCCTGATGTTAAATACTACAGGTCGGTAAGTCGTCGACCGGTGGCAACAAAGACACTCAGGTTTGGCAAGGATGGGGTGTAAAGTGATGGTGGAGATTAAGATGGAGTCAAGGGAGCGGCTGCAGGTTGTACTGTTCTCATTCGGTTTTAAGTATGGTGTTCCTGCAGATGTGAACGTGTTGCTGGATGTTAGGTTTCTTCCAAATCCCTATTGGGTGGATGATTTGCGACCCGATACCGGGTTGGTTGCAGAGGTGGCAGCCTATGTTCTCAAAAGTGATGAAGGAAAGGACTTTGTCGCCCTGCTCAAACCAATGATAGGATTTCTTGTGGAACAGAACAGGATGGCGGGGAAAAAAACTCTGCGCATTGCTGTCGGGTGCACCGGCGGACGTCACCGATCCGTTGCGTTGATAGAGGCTTTGGTCAAATCGGTTGAAAAATTGTCTGTGGACCTCACCTTTTTCCACAGGGATATTGAACGGGATACAGGTGAAGGAATAATAAATCTGGAGGAATAAGGTGTGGAATTTCTACCTGTCCCATCAGGACGGTGAGTAGTTTTTACCTGGTAAGCATCTTTTTCTGGGCAATTGGATTCTTTTTTGTCTTTTTATTTGTTGTAAAAACAGATAGGTATATATTTTTAATCTTTTGGCACACCAGTTGCATTAACCTCTGTAACAAGGGTGTTTTGAACTGGCGCCAGGGTCATCGAAAAACACATATTAAAAGACCATCGAAAGTGGAGATAATACTCTTTCGATAAATATTCCATCAGAGGAGCAATACAATGAAAAGGCAAATATTAGCAGCAGTAATGGTCGCAGTAATGGTATCGGGATTGATCGCTGTAGGAACAGCTTCAGCCAATCGTGGATATCGCAATGGTGGATGTGCTCAGTACGGCCAGGGGCAGGGCGGAATGATGTTCCAGGAATTAGATCAGGAAACTCAGGATAAGATCACTCAGTTCAGGGATGACACCCAAGTCTTA
>CAXMTO010000387.1:0-13759 GCA_964196355.1 uncultured Myxococcota bacterium | reverse complement strand
TAGGCAAATTTTCACTTTTAACAACCAGGTCATGACGTTTCCCCTGCCTCTTCTTATGTAATCATGATAATTCCATGTAAGCAGAATGGGCGATATGCACCTCTTACCAAAAATGCCCACAAGCTATGCTGTGATTTTGGCATGAGAACAGCGGAGGACTAACGAGATTGTTTTCTCTTGGCTAGGCTTATACCAAATGTCATAGACAGCCCATTTTAACAAGACAGTTTGTTTATGCGCTTAGAACTGATGTTTTGCTTGTGTCTGATATCGTTGACTTTGTACGTGGAGGATATAACCTGCTGCTAAATCATTCTAATAGCAGGAGGGAAAAAAAGAGTGCTGGTAAAAATAATTGGTGAATGAGGGTAGTCATTTAAGTTTCAGAAAGTGACCATTAAAAAATTAAACTATTTTCCACTGCCACCTACAACTCATTGTATTTATATTGTATTATAGATTTTTCTATCCAATCACCCTCTCCTTCTGTTTTTCTCTCGGTTAGAATCTTGCCGTATTCTGTGGAACAAACAACTCCAGATACCAACAAAATTGTTTGTTTTATTAAGTTGTAATGGTCGGCACAGTGCCGCCGGAAACCACTCCGGTATTTACTGTGGTGCTGATTTCGAAATTGTTCAGCTTGTCCAGTGCCACTATCCAGTGGCCCATCTCCACGATGGCACTCCGCCCTTTTTCGGGCTCTACTCCGGCATGGGCTGCCACACCGGAAAAATCGACAAAATACCGCCCCACCCCTTTTCGCTCGTTGACCAGCGAGCCGTCGGCCCGGGCACCCTCCAGAATCAGTACACGCCGGCTTGTCCTGGACAGAGCTTCGAGCCACGGGCGTGAATATCTGGATCCAATCTCCTCGTCGCAATTAAACGCCGCACAAACGGAAATGTTTGTC
This sequence comes from uncultured Myxococcota bacterium, assembly GCA_964196355.1. Classification (GTDB taxonomy): domain Bacteria; phylum Desulfobacterota; class Desulfobulbia; order Desulfobulbales; family Desulfocapsaceae; genus Desulfomarina. The sequence goes on along the minus strand of CAXMTO010000387.1, from coordinate 12,846 downwards.
AACTCTCCACATTTGAACAACGAAGACAGAACATGGTAAATCAACAGAGATCCTGACTTCATATCTCCAACCCCGGGCCCGAAGGCACGGTTTCCCTCGGTAGTATAGGGCCAATCATTGCACGCCCCTCTTGGGAAAACCGTGTCGATGTGGCCGATCAGCAAGAAATCGATCTCGGGGGATTGAGTGTTTCTGACCTCCAGGCAGGGCCCGATTGAGGGGTCGAACTCATGCTGTATGATATGCCAGCCCATTTCGGCGAATCGTTCATGAAGGAAACGGGCCACCCGAGCATTACCCTTCGGATAATTGCTCGGACTGTCGATATTGACGATCTGTTCAAGTTCTTGAAAATACAGGTTGTGTTTGAGTTTTTTGTTCATGAAATGATTTTGACAAATACTTTGGAGTTTCGCTGGTAGTTGTAAAGCGCTTTACGGCTTGCCGGCATTTTGCCCACAGTGGTTTCTGTAAAACCCTGTTCGATAAACCAGTGGGCAGTTCGGGTTGTCAGGGTGTATATCTTGTCCAAAGCCAGTTCGGTTCCTTTTTGCTCTATGTGATCGAGCAGGTTCCTTGCTCGACCATCCTTTTGATATTCCTTGAGAACAGCAACGCAGGCGAGTTCACCTGCCGTTGAGTTAGGGATAGGGTAGAGAGCCGCGCAGCCGATAATAAGGTCATCTTTTTCCATCACTATAAAATAGCCAATCTCGGTTTCCAGTAATTCTCGTGAACGTTTTACGAGAATACCCTTCTGCTCCAGGGGGGAGATCAGGTTCATAATCCCAAGCACATCTTCCAGTTGTGCAGGGCGAATGGCTTCATAATTATCGCTGTAAACCATGGTACCGGTACCGTCCCGCGTGAAGAGCTCCTTTAACAGCGTGCCGTCTTCCTGGGATGAAATGATATGGGCCCTTGGTACTCCACGTTTACAGGCAGCAAGACAGGAACGGAGTGAAAAGTAGGAATTCGCAGGTGCAAGATACTGCTGTTCGCGCAGGAAATTCTCGCATTGAGAGAGGGTGAGTTGTCGGTACAGGGTGCTGTTCCTGTCGTAGATAGGACCGTCGTCGTTATAGATGAGAATCTTGTCGGCCTGGATTTGTGAGGCAACACTGACACCTACATCAGCAAAGGAGAGATTAAACACTTCACCAGTAACAGAATAACCAAGAGGTGATAAAAGAGGAATGCCATCTTTACGCACAATTTCTACAATTGCCTGGCCATCGACACTGCGCACTTTCCCGGTCATCTGATAGTCAACACCATCTATAATCCCTTGAGGTTTTGCGGTGATAAAATTTCCGCTGCGGATTTTTATCTTTGCCCCGGACATTGGAGAGTCCGGTAAACCGCTGGAAAAAAGGGCCTCAAGCCTGAACCGGGTGGCTCCCACCGCTTTAAGAACGTGGCCCAGGTGATCTCTTTCCGTAATCCTTGAACCTTTATGGAACCGGGATTTAATGGAGGCCCCGCTGAGCTGCTTATCTATTTGCAGGCGCGCACCGTGAACTACCACAAGATGCACCCCTAGAGAATGTAATAAGCTGATATCGCATACTACATTGTCAAAATTTGGTTGTCCGATGCAGTCGCCTGGTATCATGATGACAAAGGTTTTGCCTCTGTGTACATGTATATACGGCGAAACATGTCGGAACCATTTCAGAAAATTGTCACTGTAGTTGTTCACGGCAGAGTTAAGTTGAAGTAAATTGATGTGATATGTGAAATATGTCTACAGATTGACCCTAGCTCTTTTTCTTTTTCTTTTCAATCCCGTTTCGTAACAATGCAGGGAGATATGCCGTTTAGACTGTAGGTCACGAACGCGTCATCTGGTTAAGTATTTCATGTGATTAACTGCGGTCTTTTATCTCTGCCGGGTGCGGACGGATGAGGTTGAAATCGGCAAAAACGGAATAAAGTGCCGGAACAACGAGGAGCACGAGTACTGTGGTCGCAAGGAGGCCAAAGACTATAGAACATGCGAGTGGAATGAGGATCTGAGCCTGTATGCTTTTTTCTGCAAGTAGTGGCAGCAGTCCCATGATGGTAGTGATGGATGTCAGCAGTACAGCCCTGAATCTATCTCGACTTGCCTGCATGGCTGCTTTGTCGGTAGAGATTCCCTTATCTATATGGTTGCGGATAAAGGTGACAAGAAGAATCGAATCATTTACGACTATACCGGCCAGTGAAACAAAACCCATGATACTGGGCATAGAGAGGTTAAGCCCCAGCAGCACATGGCCCCAGATTACACCGATCAGGGCAAACGGAATAATTGCCATAACAACAAGTGGCTCCAGATAGCTCCTGAACTGGAGGCTGAGGAGAATAAAGACGCCAAAAATGCCTATAGCAAAAGCCTTCACCATGCCCTGCATCGCGCTTTTAGTCTCCTTTTCCTGACCTTCGAGGAGTATGGAAACGCCGGGATAGTTTTCAGTAAGTTTTGGGAAAAACAGTTTCTTCGTATTTGAAATGACTTCGGATGCGTTGGCTTTTGTCGTGTCGATATCGCCTGTGATGGTGGCGGTACGCAGCGAGTTAATCCTGTTTATCCTGGCAAACCCACGTCCCTTTTCAATAGTTGCAACAGACTGCAGCGGTACCTTGGCGCCACTGGAGCTGAGTACATGGAAGCGGGAAAGGTCTGATACATATTTCATGTCTTCCTCTGCAATCTTTACTGTAACTTCATACGATTCTCCTCCATATTGAATTTCGCTGGCAGTGGTGCCGTAAAATGCTGCCCGCAGCTGATTGGCAATGGTTCGTGCATCAAACCCCATAGCTAGTGCACCTCTGGTCATTTTTATACGGAATTCTGGTTTGCCGGGGCGCAGGTCATCATCAAGATCAAATACACCATCATATCCGCGCAGCCAGTCTATCAGGGCTCCGGAAGCCTTCTTCAGGTTGATCAGATCATCACCCTGAAGTTGAAGTTCTATCGGCAGGCCACCGGGACCTATACTTGGTTCTTTGTAGGCGATATTGATAACGTCGGGGATATCACCGATAGCTTCACGCCAGAGTCTGATAATGGTCTCGATACCTGTCGATCTCTCTTCTGCACTGAGCAGATCCAGGGAAACTGTGGCAACATGGGGACCTGATTCTCCGGCGTCAGCGTTTGTGTTGAAAAGAACGGTATAGTTTTCAATAAGAGAACGCTGGTCCGGTTGCTTTGGTGTTTCTTCCTTGTTAATTGCGATAATGGCCGCAACAACCTTATCAACGATGTTTTCGGTCCTTTTAAGGGAGGTACCCTGAGGGAGCAGAATTCTCGCCTGGATTACGTCACCCTCAGTCTCCGGAAAGGCTGTGATTTTAAGGTAGCCTCCGCCGATCATTGAGAGTGATGCACAAAAAAGAAAAACAACACATCCTAAAAACAGGTATCTCCATTTTACCACCAGATCAACTGTTCGACCCAGAATGTTCTCTTTTACCCAGTCCAGTTTATTGTTGAAATTATGACGGAATTGAGACTGTCTGTCGGGTCTGTAGTTCTTGAGGGAATGAGACAAATGATTGGGCAGTATGGCAAAAGCCTCAATCAGGCTGACACTGAGGGTAAGGATAAGAACTACGGGGATTGCGTAGAGGACCTTGCCGATATCTCCCTTCATGCTGAGGGCAAGAGCACCAAAGATAAAAAGGGTGGTGAGGTAGGAGGCCCAGACCCCACCGGCAACTTCAAAAACCCCGTCAATGGTGGCATTCAGTGGTTTTTTCCCCTTTTCAAGCTGGGCTGCCACGTTCTCAGCGATAACGATTGCATCATCCATCAATATGCCGATGGCGATGAGTAAGCCCACCATGGAGAGCATGTTCAGGGAAAAATCTATCTGTTTCATGAAGAAAAAGGTCAGCAGGAAAGTGACCGGCAAGCCCATGGCGACCCAGAATGATATTCGAATATTAAAAAAGAGCCAGAGTGTGAAAAAAACCAGACCCAGACCCTGCAGTCCGTTAATGGTAAGCATGTTGAGCCTGTCCCTGACAACCTTCGAGATGTTTTGGGTGATTATCAGTTCTACTCCCGGGGGGGATGCCCTTTTTTCGTCCTCGACGAAACGCTTTATTTGATCCATTATTGCAATGGCATCTTCCGATTTATTCTTGTTGATCTGCAGTAATCCTGCGCGTTCACCGTTCAGCAGGATGGCGTTCTCCTTATCCTCAAATCTGTCAGTGATACGGGCAATGTCTTTGAGTTTTATCTCGTTGCCCCTGTTGTTCGAGGTCACAACCAGTTCGCCAAGTTCATGTACGGTTCGCCGTTCTTCGGTGAACCTGATCAGGTAGTCGGTATCCTCTGTCTCGATCGTACCGGACGGGGAATCTATGGATTGATTTTCAACAACCCGCTGAATGTCTGCTACCGATAAGCCGAAGCGCATGATATTATAGAACGGTACCTCCACCAGAAGCTGATGTTCAGAAAAGCCGAGAATATCAACCTGAGATACAAGGGGCAGCTGTTTTATCTTTTTTTTCAGTTCCTCACAATAGAGTTTCAGGTGGGGTTCACTCATAGGCCCGGTGACCCCAATCGAAAGCACCTGGTCCGTTTTATTCAGCCTTTTAACAATGAGATCCTCTATCTCGTCTGGAAAATTGCGTATAGCCTCTACTTCTGTTTTTATATCATTGAGAAATTCGACAGGATCTGCGCCATCACGCATTTCCAGGCGAACCTTTGCCAGCCCTTCTGATGCCTCAGAACTGATTTTGACGAGATTAGATACACTCTCCACCGCCTCTTCAATCCGCTCGCAGACAGCGGATTCCACATCTTCAGCAGTAGCCCCGGGATATGCTGCCGTAACCTGGACTTCAGTAGAGGCAAAGTCGGGGAAGGTTTCTCGGCGGATATCACCAACTGTCATGAGGCCGAGAAGAATAAAGAGAAGCATCAGCAGATTCGCAGCGGTGGGGTGTGCTGTAAGAGCAGTGAGCCATGTTTTTAAACCATTCACAGAACTCTTCTCCTTACAGTTGAGTTTCGCCGGAAGCGTTGATCTTGAACATCAGCTCTTCGTTCAGCTTTGGAGACAGAAGCATTCCCTCGATAGCCGGTACGAGATCGGTGGTGATGACCTCATCTCCATCGCTCAGCCCTTCGCTGATAATGGCCATATCCTTCATGATCATTTCGGTTGTAACATGTTGTCTTTTTAATCGTTTCTCCCCATTAACGAGATAGACATATCCATCATGGATGGCATGGACAGGAACGACATAGCGGTCTTTTCTTGGGCTGCCCTGCAGTTCAACTTCGCAATAAAGATTGGGCATCAGCGGCGGTCTCTCGGAGGGTTTGATTTTGTCAAAGGGGTTCTGGATAGCGACATATACGGTCAATGCCCCGGTTTCCAGGTCAATTGATTCACCCGTTCGCATAAACTGTGCTTCCCAGACTGCTTCTTTGCTAAAGAGTGGCAACCGTACTGTGGCAGAGATACCGATGATCCTCCTAATGTTGTCCATGTTGAATTTATGTGCCAGAATAGTACCGTCTGCGGGAGATATTGAAAGCAGGTTGACAAATTCACTGGGGGCAAGTTGAACCGGGATTTCAACAGCAGAGATGTTAATAGCCTTCAAAAGGGTGGTGCCTGCGGAAGCATACTGGTGGAGTTCTACCCGCACTTCTGCTATTCGACAGTCAAAAGGTGCCCGGATTACTGTCTTCTCAATGTCGAGCTGCAGTTCACTGAGGCTTGATACTCCCGAATCTTTCTGAGCAGTCAGTGCCTTTTCCTGGGACGGCAGGAGGCGTAGAGCGTTTTCAAGGTTTTTAATGGACGACTCCTGGGCGAGAAGTGATTTCTCTTCCATATCCATTTCCGAGGCTGATACATAGCCTTTCTTGAAAAGTTCCTGGTTTCTCACAAATTCCTGCTTTGCGAGTTTGAAGGCCTGCCTTTCAATATCCAGCAATCGTTCTGTATTACTTTTTTCCTGCTGCAGTTCAACGAGTTGAGCATCAACGCTCATCACCTCTGCCCGGCCACGGCTTGCCGCAAGGCCATAAGACTGGGGATCGATTCTTATCAGCAGATCCCCTTTGGCCACGAAGGTTCCTTTTTTTAGTTCCGGATGAATTTCGATGATTTTGCCGCTGACCTCGGGGATTGCCTCCCATGTTTCCGTAGGTTCTACATATCCGTAGCCTGTTACGCGAGGGATTACTGTCATTTTTTGTACGCGTACTATACTGACCGCTCGTACCCGTTCGGAAATTTCCGGTCGGCTTGGGCTCTTTTTGTTATTTACCATAGTGTAGAAGAGAAACAGTCCACAGAGTACTGGTATGATAAAAAGAAATCGCTTACGACTGCTCATGACACCACCTTATATTTTACGGTTTCCAAGTATATAATCGAACAAAATTTAGCCTTTTAATTCCCGGTGTCAATGTGAAAAGTGTATAGTGCAGTGAATAGGGAACGAAATGAATGATGCCGGCCTGGAAAGAGGGACGCCAGATGGGAAAGATTTTTGAGATAATTGATACTCACTGTCATATGGATTTGGTTCAATTTTGTTCTGACCTCGGCGGGACTCTTGAACGAAGCGAGTGCAATGGAGTAACAAATTTTGTAATCCCCGGCTGTCTCCATTCGGGATGGGAGCGGATTCTTGAAATCTGTAAAACACGGCCGTGTTTGCACCCGAGTCTCGGATTACATCCCTTATATCTCGATTTTCATGGTGACGAAGATGTTGAAAAACTGAGAGATCTGGGTCGTCGAGATCGGCTGGTGGCTATTGGAGAAATTGGACTTGATTTCCAGGGAGGCATGGAGAGATCTAAAGAACAGCAGAATCTATTTGAGCAGCAGCTCGCCATTGCGACAGAGGCTGGTCTACCGGTCTTATTGCATGTCCGCAAGGCTCATGATCAGGTGTTGGTCACTCTCAGGCGCAAACGGTTTGACAATGGCGGAATCGTCCACGCTTTTAACGGCAGCAGACAGCAAGCCGATCATTATGTGAAGATGGGTTTTAAACTGGGTTACGGGGGAACTTTAACCTATGATCGTGCCAGCCGGATCAGAAAGCTCGCGGCGGAGTTGCCCCTTTCCACCATTGTTCTGGAGACTGATGCTCCGGATATGCCTCTTGCCGGTCGCAGGGGTGAAATTAATAGTCCGGAATATCTCCCTGAAATCTTAGACACCCTGGTATCACTCCGGCCTGAGTCGAAGGAGGAAATAGCGGCCCGGACTAGTGCCAACGCTTGGCAGGTTCTTGATCTGAATCGAATATAAGAATCGAATTTTTTGAAAAACAGATCCTGGAAATCTGCAATGAGCTCATGGCATCGACGATCGTTTTCAAGCAGTCTCTTGAATGCTTCATATGTTCCGCGCTGTAGAATATCAGGTGCGAAGAACTTATATGTCCAACGTTTGAAGAGGTTGTTGGTGAGCATGAGAATCCTATCTTTTCTTTCTGTTATTCAGCAATCGTTTTTTGTCTCTTCGGGTAAGGACAATAGAGAGAAGTTTGAGTGAGAAAACATAAACCACAGCGCCGATGATTGCGCCAATAAACAGGCTGCCCAAGAGGAGTGGAATCAGCACATCTTTACCCATATGCAGAACAGCAAAAATTTGTTCCTGGATGTCCCAGATTTCCAGACGGGCCATGGTTTTCCCTATATCAAGGAAGAGTCCGGTTACTTCGGAGATCGGGGGACCATCCCAGATCCGACAACCCAGCCAGTAGTTGAATGTATAGATAGGTGCGACGGTTATCGGGTTGGTTATCCAGACAGGAATCATGGCCGCTGGGCGATTGAGATTAAGAAACGTAGCCACAACAACTGCCAGGATGAGTTGCACACCCATGGTGGGTGTAAAAGCGATAAATGTACCCAGGCCAAGTCCTCCGGCGATTGCCTTTGGTGAACCGCGGAGTTTTATGATCCATCTGAGTACGGGGCGCAGTCGCATGAAAAGATTACGCCTGCTTTTTTTGGGTTGGGTCGTTTTCATTACCTGATTTCTCTGTAGGATGCCTCTATAATTATACGCCTAATACGGATCGCTCGTCAACGGATTTGGGAGGACGGATTTAGGGGGAGATGCAGGATTCCCGCTAAGGCAGGGGAAATTGGAGTACAGCTAATTTCACGGTATCATTGGTATTGTATTTGTATGGTTGCTCGTAGTAGTTGACTGGATAGTCTCTCGAATTGATGTTGTATTTATTTTTTAGAAACCAGACGAGCTTGAGAGGGATGTTTGGCGATGCATCTGTCTTCCAGACAACTGCTGCCTGGGAAAAGGTCTGTGGAAATGGAAGCTGGTCGAAATTGTAGCCGGGGATTACCGCCTGACTGTTTGGGAACTGGAAATGCATATTTCCGGCTAGAAATCGATTGTTACTTATAATAAGCCCCCTGGAAAACCCTGCCTTGCGTATCTCGCCCGCAAGAGTCGTGAATGGGTAACTCAATCTGGAATAGTTTTTAGTCAGGGGAGCACTAACCACTCTGAGGGTAAAAGCTAGGTAGACCCCGATGGCTGCCATCACAGCCACCAGAAGGAATCGTTTATATTTTTTCTCGGGTATTTCTGTTGCGTCAAATCCGGTAAAGAAAAGAAGTGGAGCGGCAAAAAGTAATGGCTGCAGCCACCTGTCTTTGACATAGGATATTTTAAATACGATAACTATCAAAAGGAGTGTGAGAACGAAGATTACCCCGTAGCGGAACATAAAACGGGAGGAAAAACCAGCCTGTCTTTTGGCCTGTTTCCAACACTCACCCGGGAAGATAAGGAGATAAAAGACCCAGAGCGGGGTTAAGAATAGAAAAGTGGCAGTGAAAAAACTCCATACGCCTTCTACAGTATATATTTCAACTGTCTGTTCGAATTTATGTGTTGCCGAAAAAACGATGTCCTGATTGTTGAACATCCAGATAAAATAGTATGCTCCTATGGCGGACGTAATTGCAAGGGTTACAAAAATCATCCGGGAAAAGAGTACTTTTCGACCTTCAGGGAAGGTGAGCAAAGTTATGAGGAGGATGCTCAGAAAAAGAGCAAAATTGGCTTTTGCAAGTACACCAATGCCACAGAAGATACCCAGGAGACAGTAGCTGGAAAAGGTTCGTTTCTCAATAAGTCCCAAGGCCAGCCACAGGACTGCAGCGGCGGCAAAGACAACCAGAGTGGTGTGGGTCATGTCACGCTGGGACTCCCAGGCTATCTGTGGAATGAGAAGTAGAGAAGAGGTGGCTAAGATGGCTGCTCTGGTATCTTTCAACAGCTTCTCTCCACTGAGGTAGACAAAGAGGTAGGTCAGGAAAAGGAGTCCGTTTTTCAGAAGGCTGACTGCAAAGACACTTTTACCGAAGAGTTCAAAAAGAAAATACTGCACCCAGGTATAGAGCGGCGGTTGCTCGGTGTATCCCGGCAGTAACCACTGACTTAAAAGTGCCTGCTCAGCTTCGTCGTAGTCAAGTGAATCTGAAACAAGTACACGCAGCAGTATGTGGAGAGAGAAATAAGCAGACAGGAGGAGAAGAAACTTGAGGCTATAATCCCGGTTATTGATTTTTGAAGCTGTCATTCCAGAGTGCTGCCTTTGTCTTTGGGTCTCTTTTTGTGATTGATCCAGAGGAGAATATTCCTGCTGTATACAACAAATCCGAAAATCTGGCCAACGAAGAGTACAGGATCTTTTCTTATGATTGCGTAGGAAAGAACCATCATAGAGCCAGCAAAACTGATCAGCCAGAATCCTATGGGTAAAAGAGATTCTTTTCTCTTCTCCATGTATATCCATTGAAAAAGAAAACGGAAGGTGAAGATAAACTGACTGGTGACACCCCAGACCATGAGGAGGAAAGGGATATCCTCGTTTGTTACTATTGTACGGAAATTATATTTGTCACCGGTTGTTAACCAGATGACTGCTAATAAAGGGAAAAGGATGGCCGCGATACGGATTGGACGGGGTATTTTTTTCCAGAATCCCTGGAAGTGTAGGTTTCGTATGTACACGCCGTAGGTTATTGACTGACCAAAAATTATAGCCAGGTCATTGCGTAAAATGCCATATATCATCATTAGAAATGAGGCGAGAATACTGAACTGCCAGAAAAGGAGCGGAGAGAGAACACGGCCCGCCTTCTCTGAGCTTATCCATTGAACAAGTAGTCTTGCTGAAAAAAGAATCTGAGAGAGGAAGCCTATACTGAAAATCAGGTACTGGTTCATCTATCTTTGTCAGCTATTTTGTAGCTGATATGTCTGTTTCTCATCCAGCGGAAGGCGAGTGTATCGAAAAAAGGGCCGACAAGACGGTTCCAGAGGTGGTATTTACTGGTTCCTGCATAACGTGGATAGTGTGAAACAGGAACCTCCTTGACTGTGCCGTTTTGCAGTTTGATCAAGGCTGGCATAAAGCGGTGCATTCCGGTAAAGAATGGTATTTCTTTGGCATAGGATGTTTTTAGCATCTTCAGCGGACAGCACGTATCCTGGATGTCATCATTGATCATTAATCGCCTGTATGCATTTGCAAATTTTGATGAAAATCTTTTTACAATGCCGTCTTTTCGTTTTTGCCTGATGCCGTTGACCATGTCATACCGGGGGAAGTATTCGAAATAGGGCAGAAAACCTTCAGGTCTTGTCTGTAGATCTGCGTCAATATAACCGATCAGAGAGGTTTTGCATTCATCAATGCCAGCCTTGATAGCCGTGCTGAGACCGTAGTTACGGTCAAGTGCCAGGTATTTATAATTGTAAGAATTACTGCATTTCTCTTTGAGAATTGTATCACTTCCGTCGGTCGACCCATCATTGATTAGAAGTACTTGGCTGGTTACAGGAGAGATAGCGAGAAATTTATCCATTTCTGTAAAGAATGGCGGCAGACTCTCCTTTTCATTAAATACGGGTACTATGATGGTGAGTTCATCATTCATGCGAGATCAGTTAATCAGCTGTTGAGTATTTTAGTACCTTAGTATCTTACTCTTAAATTTCTTGATTTTTATGACAGAAAATAACTATTCATTTTTGAAATCATAATGTTAAATACACATTCAAGGTACTTATACCCTCTTGTGGGGTTTTAGTACCTTTAAATGGGGTGCAGATATGAGTGCAGAAAAAATTGGTGGAACGACTTTATACCCCTCAAAGGGGTATTGAGGTGAGTCCAGCTTGTCAGGAGCGTTCGATCTGCAGGCTGTTAATAAAAAAATTCCAACTGCGTATCACTAACAGGCATCAGAAGTAAACTCAAGTGATTTTGCTCATATTGTTTAAGAATATCTTTGATTAAATCCATTGACAAGTTATCGAGATACAGGTAATTTCTTTTATTGTCGGGAAGGTATAGGTTTTTTGGTCATGAAAATTAAGAAATTTAAGAGTAAGGTACTAACACCCCACAAGGGGGCATAAGTACCATGGTGGTATATATAACCTCTTAATTTCAAATTACATTCCCTGAATTCTTGTTTTTTATGACAGGGTTTCAGGAGTAAGGTACTAAAAGGGAGGCAACGGTTTGAAGAGAAGAACCTTTTTGAAAATTGCAGCTCTTACTATAGCGTTGAACCCGATTCGGACACTAGCTGTTGTTCCAAATGTTCGTGCTGTAAAAACAGATAAGAGGCCCTCTCAGTTAAAAGTTCATCCTCTTGAACTTCCTGACGATTCTATTATGGTCAGGGAAGATCAAAATATCAAAGATTATCTCACAAAGATTCGCAATCCAAACATTCCTCATAGAAAAGATATTGTGCTGGAACTGGTGCAATTTCAGCTGCTGTGGTCGGTGGTGGAAAAATTGGGACAAATTCAAGCAACTATCGGACATGGGAACTTCGCTGTTCTCGGGTTTGAGGATGCACTTCGTGTGGCCAAAAATTATTCAAAAATTGGCAGGTTTACCCGGCATGAGCTGGATTTTTTGGAGATGATCTATTGTCGTGATGCCAGGGACTATGGTTTTAATGGCAAAAAGCTTATCGCAACCCTGACTCAGACTATCAATAAGAGAGATGTGTATAAGGTACCTCATGCGGGGAATCATCTCTTCAGGGGAGAGTCCCTGGAAAAATATGAAAAAGTCAAACGGGATCTGGGGGACGATCTTGTTTTGACGTCGGGCATAAGAGGGATAACCAAGCAGTTTTATCTGTTCTTAAGCAAGGCATGTCGCCATGGCGGCAACCTTTCTCTGGCTTCCCGGTCTCTTGCACCTCCTGGTTATTCTTATCATGCGACCGGGGATTTTGACGTTGGTCAGAAGGGGCTCGGAGGTGATAATTTTTCTGAAAAATTTACTTCCACACCTGTGTTTAGACGACTTGCCAGGAGTGGATTTGTTGAGTACCGTTATAAACGTGACAATATGCTTGGGGTAAGGTATGAACCCTGGCATGTTAAACTGTAATTCACCTCTCTGTCCTCTCGTGATTAGTACCTTATTACTGAACTTCTGTAATAAAAAAAAGAAATCAAGGAATGTATCCTGAAATTATATGGTTACATATACCACCAAGGTACTTATACCCCCTTGTGGGGTGTTACTCTATAAGGGTTTGTATAACCTGTTCTTTGATTATCTTCCATTTCTCCAGTTCTTTTGTCATTGTGAGTTTTTTAATTACCGTATCGCGATAGATCTCTGTTTTGTAGATCTGTTTGAAGGTGATCGTGACCCTGGTCTGTTCCAGCATTTCAACAACGGGGTTAACCAGCTCGATGTGGATATTCTGAGGATAACTCAGGCTTTTTGTTCTATTTTTTTTCCATCTTGCCAGACTGACATTTCCCGAAGGAA
>CAXMTO010000386.1:0-7344 GCA_964196355.1 uncultured Myxococcota bacterium | reverse complement strand
ATAGTAGAAGACGTCAACAATGAGGGAGATCCGCTGCTCATGGATTGTCTGCGCGGTGACGGTACCGAGGTGATCTGGTCTAATGTTCTCATAGCTGACGGAGTGCCTCACTGGGTTGGCAACGGCGAAACCTCTCCCGATAAGGGTGTTAACTTTCAAGGTGACTGGTATAAAGGAAAAACAGACGAAAACGGTAACCCGGTCCCTCTATCCCATAAAAACTCCAGATGCACCCTCCTGGCATCAGCAATCGCAAATCACGCAACTGAATTAGCTGAAGACCCAGCAGGTGTTCCCGTTAAGGTAATCACCTATTCAGGGCGCGATGCCGACACCATGCCGCCTGTCTGGGTCGCCAGGAACTCTGATGAAGGCGTTGTTATCGGAGCCTCCATCGTTTCCAAAGCAACAGCCACGGAAATCGGAGCATCAGGTGTACGCCGACAGCCCTGGGCTAATGCTCCTTTTATTCCCGGTGCATTGTCTGATTACATGGAGGCCCAATTTACCTTCTTTAACTCAACAAAATTCAACGAGAAAACCAGACCTGTGATGGCCGGACTCAATTACTTCCTGACCCACGGAAACAGAGGCGGAACTGGCGAAGGACTGCTTGGAGAGAAAAAGGATGTCAAGGTATGGCTGGGCTGGTTGGAACTCTTTGTTCACGGCGATGTCGAGGGTATAGAGACAGCGGTCGGTTTTCTACCCAAATATGAAGAGCTCGTGCCCCTTTTTCAGGCAATTGACAAGGAATACCCGAAATCGCTCTATGATATGCAATTTGCGCTCTATATTGATAAAATCATTGAACGCATCGAGCTGCAGAAAGCAGCGTACAGTAAAGAAGCGGACCTGCCAGGTCAGTTATTTGAGGTATATGCCAAACAGAAGAGTGACCTTGAACAATTAAGAGAGAAGCACGGAGCTATAGTCTCTCCTGATGACTTAGTATAATACGGTTGCCCTGCTCAACTTTTTATGTTGAGCAGGGTTCTTTTTTCCCGCTCCCTTCTTATATTTCCTCAGCCCTTCTACACCGGTCGAACGGGAGAGGGCCCAACCCGAATTTCTCATGACCACCAACGCTGAGAATCTACCGGAAATCCTTACGTTCAACCCCTCTGACAGTTCACTGCTTAACACCTATTCTCTTGTTCTCTCGTCGGCAAACATACCTCACACAATCAACTGCAACCTGGACGATACTCTAGAGCTGGTCATTGCCGCGCCCCATAGAGAGCGTGCTCTCTATGAGATCTCCTCATATCGTCGTGAAAACAAGGACTGGCCGCCCCCAGCTCCTGCAGTGTCCTCAGCCGATCCTTCTTTTAAAGCGATGAGCTTTATTGTTGTCGGCGGTCTGGTTTTTATCTATTCTATTTCCGGTAGCTGGCATCCGGAATCAATCTGGTTCAAAAGAGGTGCCGGTGATTCGACTGCAATTCTCCAGGGCGGAGAATATTACAGACTAATCACTCCTCTCATGCTCCATGCGGATCTTGTCCACCTAATGGGCAATAGTTTTCTGGGCGGCTTTCTGCTTAATTTTTATTTCAGGCTAATCGGCAACGGCCTCGGACTTTTCATCATGCTGACGACAGCAGCACTTGCAAATTACGCAAATGTCCTGGCCCACGGACCAGGACATCATTTCGTCGGATTTTCGACTGCGGTGTTCAGTGTTATCGGTGTTCTCTGCACATCCGGCTACCACAAACCTGCCACAATCATAAGTTTCCACTTTTTCATGCCAATCATGGCTGGGCTGGCTCTCCTCGCCTTCCTGGGAACAGGCGGCGAGCGAACAGATCTGGGGGCTCATTTTTTTGGACTGGTAACCGGTCTGATTGCCGGTGTTCTTCTACGCACCACAGAAGCCAAGGCTGTTCGTCACTCCAATATCATTCAATGTGTTCTGGGTATTCTCACATGTTCAATAGTCTGGATCAGCTGGGTCAGGGCTTTTGCAAATACAATCTGAGTCTTGTATTGCTGAGTTAACCCGCATTTCTCATGAACTTTTTGATTTGAACCTCATTATCAAGAGCTGATTAGAAGTCGACTAAACCCTCAGATACCAGGCTGTATTTTGTTTCAAATTAAAAAGTTCACCCTTCGGGCCAACAGATTTTTCCGCAGCTGCTTCGTTGCCGAGCATTTGCAGTAGCTTACTACAGCTTCATGCCCGGCGCCTCGACCTGCGAAAAACTTTGTTGGTGAGAAATCCGGGTTAGACCATATTAAACATCTTATTTTTACGAATCATATTGCATTCATCTTCATGAGTCATTACCTTTATGCCCGTGTATTCCTACTACTGGTCTTTTTCCTTTTCCACCTCATCCAAACAGTCGTTTGAGTTGAGATAAAAGAAAGCCGACCTCACCAGATAATTTCGATCAGGAGATTTCTATGTCAGACCAAGATCAACAGCCTCCATGGGGAAGGAAAAATAAGCCTCAAACCCCGGAAGAATTGGTGGCAGCGCTGATTAACAAACTGCAGGATTTTTTTTCAGACAAAAAGAAGCCTGCTCCTCCTCAGGATGGACAGGGACCCGCCACTCCCCCTCGTTCTCCTTTTGCCAGCATTGCAAAAATTCTTGCAATACTGCTCGTTATTCTTGTTGTGCAGGGTGTGTATTCCTCTTTTTTCAAGATTGCCCCCTCGGAAGTTGGTGTAATACTTCGCCTGGGTGAATACTCACGAACAACGTCTTCAGGTCTGCATTTCAAAGTACCATTCATTGACCAGCTCTTCAAAGTCGACGTGGAAAAAATCAGAAAAGAAGAATTTGGCTTCCGCAGCCGAATCCCCGGCTCGTCGACGAGTTTTGACAAGCGGCGATATGATATGGAATCACTGATGCTCACCGCCGATAAAAATGTCATCAATGTCGCGTGGATTGTCCAGTACAGGGTTCAGGATGCCTATACCTACCTGTTCAAGGTAAAAGACGTACGTCAGGCTATTCGGGATTTATCCGAGAGTGTGACGAGAAGAATCGTTGGCAACATGGATTTCGATTACGTACTGAGTAATCGTGACCTCCTTGCTGCGTCGGTAAAACTGGAACTCCAGGACGAACTCAACGGACTTTTCCCAGACAAAATTCCGGGAGTAGGCATCGGAACTGTGCAGTTCCAGGACATCAACCCTCCTGACACCGTAAAACCTGCATTCAACGAGGTAAACGAAGCTGACCAGGATATGAAACGGCTTGTGAATGAGGCCCAGGAAACGTATAACAGAGTCATTCCGGCGGCCAGAGGCGGTGCCAAGAAGATTATTGAAGAGGCTTACGGATATAAGGCCCAGCGCGTAAACAACGCCAAAGGTGAAACCGAACGTTTCCTTGATATACTCAGTGAATATAACGTTGCCCCGGACGTCACCCGGAGACGCATGTATCTTGAGACTATGGCAGATGTTTTACCCAATGTTCAGTCGATATATGTCATTGACAAAGAACAGCAGAGTCCCCTGCCACTGTTAAATATCTCATCTAAAAACGGCTTGTCTGCAACCCAACCTAAATAGACTGATACTACTAAAGGAAATACTAATGAAACAGATAGCACAATTTCTTCTTGTCGGTCTTGTTCTCCTTGCGATCGTTATTGTATATGATGGCTTTTTTATTCTCGAGGAAGGTCAACAGGCCGTAAAAACGCAGTTTGGTGCCCCGGTTGGCGAACCTGTAACAGCGGCCGGACCGCACCTGAAAATGCCATTTATCCAGAAGATAGAGATTTTTGAAAAGAAAATCCTCATATGGGATGGCGATCCGAACCAGATCCCTACAAATGACAAAACCTACGTATACCTTGATGTTACAGCCCGCTGGCGTATCGCAAATGCCTTGAAATATCTCCAGGCAGTGAAGACAGAGGCGGGAGCTCAATCAATGTTGAGTGATATTATCAATGGTACAGTTCGTGATATGGTAAACAAAAATGACCTGATCGAAATTATCCGCAGTTCTGACTGGTCCGAGGATACGATGTCACCCAACATATCCCTCAGTACACTCGGAAAAAAACCGTCCATGGGACGCGATCAAATTGCAGATCAAATCCTTAGTCTGGCCGCCAAGGTCACACCGCAATATGGTATAGAACTCATCGATGTCATGTTTAAACGAGTTAACTATATCGAATCAGTTCGCCTGAAAGTGTATGACAGGATGATATCTGAGAGAAAACGTATTGCCGCAGAAAAACGGTCACTGGGTGAAGGACAAAAGGCCGAAATCCTGGGTACTGTTGAGCGTGAGTTAAAAGAGATTACCTCCGAAGCAAACCGGGAAGCATTAACAATAAAAGGTAAAGCCGATGCCGAGGCCACTAGAATATATGGTCTTGCCTATTCCCAGGATCCGGATTTCTATGCTTTCCAGAAAACCCTTGAGAGTTATCAATCGGTAATAGGAGAGAAGACATCCCTTGTTATCTCTTCTGATTCTGACTTGTTCCAGTATCTTAAGTCATCAGATGGAAAGAAAGACTGAGTAACGCAGCGTCGGGAAGGACTCTCACCTCCCGACGCTTCCTTTGCGGCGTGGCCCATCATGTTTTACAGGCTTTATCAAGTCCATCCCCTGCTCCGGGGTAAAGTGGAATCTGGTCTTTTTTAAAGGTGACCCGCCCTTTTTCCCTGAGCAGATCATAAAAGTCATCCAGCTGCTCTTCGCTTTTGATCTCGTCTACTCCAAGCTGTTCAAATCTGCAGTTACAATTGCTCAACTGACCGTCACACCAGGGGCAGATCTCAACCACGCATCCGAGAAGATGAAACTCCCCCTCTTTTACGCTGCAGGCAGCGCAGGCATTTATGTTTTTTGTCAGATGTCCGTCATAATCTTCAAGCTCATTTACAGGCAGACATTTTTTAAGAAAGGTATCCTGGGACTCATAGCCAAAATGTGACAACACCTGCTCATCAACTTCACTGCCATACACTCCAAGAAAGACAACTTTGTCGCGAGAGACCACATAGAGATATGCTTCACTCTTCGTGACAGCAACAAAAAGGGACACACCCTGAAGGGTTACAAGATTAATTACACGCTCAACTCCTTCCTCATGTGCCTCTGGTAAGGTGGAGTAATATTCACGAAGCAGAGTTAATACGGCTCTGTCCTGTCCGTATTTTTCTGTAAGTGACACGGCATGCTGCTGCTCATCTTCAGGGACCGCATATTTGATGAGCAAGCTGATTTCTTCAATCAATCTCTTGGCTTTAATATCTTCTGACATAGTTTACCCTGCTGGAAATACACTCCGCTATTCTCTTTTGATCTGACCTTATCCTCACTTTTTGGCACACACTAAAGATGTTTTGCCGAAAAGTCAAATGCGTGTTACTGTTAATTTCAAGACGTTTTCGACACACTCAGCGCTGAATACATACCCTGTTTCTCAAGCTATTTTTTTACAGACAATTCCCTGCCGGCGCTCTTCTTCATGCCCCCTGAAAACCTCTCGCAAGGCAATGCGTTGCGACCGGGCCTTGAGTTTGATCTCCCTTGATTTTGCCGGAAATAATATAAAAAGAAGTGTGTAGTCCGGACAGAGGGCCACCATTTCGACAACCACGAGGTATTTACCATGTCTAAAGAGTTTGCTGAACTCACTGTTGATGGCAAGACATATAAACTGCCGATAATCGAGGCCACAACAGGAGAAAAAGCTGTCGATGTCAGAAACCTGTTAAAAGAAACAGGCCTCATAACTCTCGACAGCGGCTATATGAATACAGGGTCCTGTTCTTCTTCCATTACCTACCTTGACGGTAGGGAGGGTGTTCTTACTTACCGGGGATATGGTATTGAAGATCTTGCAGAAAACTGTTCTTTCACAGAAGTTGCCTATTTAATACTCCATGGCGAACTTCCTACCCTTGAAGCCCTGAAATCCTTCAGGCAGGACATGCGGCGTTTTGCTCTGCTGCATGAGGATATGATTCATTTTTTCGATAATTATCCACCAAACGCATCTCCAATGTCGATTCTCTCTACAACTGTGAATGCTCTTCATAACTACTACCCGGAGATGCATGAATCGGAAGATCCCTACGGCGGGTACACGGTAACAGCCGCTCGCTTACTGGCAAAGACACGGACTATCGCCGCATTTTCCTATAAGAAAAGCATCGGGCATCCACTTGTCTACCCAAGCCCGAGGATGAACTATTGTGAAAATTTCCTCAATATGATGTTTGACCGCCCAAACCTGCCATACAGGATTATGCCGGAGACTGTCTCTGCCCTTAATAAGCTGCTGATCCTTCACGCGGACCATGAACAAAATTGTTCAACATCAACCGTCCGTCTTGTCGGCAGTTCAGGAGCCAACCTCTATGCCTCAATTTCTGCGGGGGTGAGTGCGCTCTGGGGCCCACTGCATGGAGGAGCAAACCAGGCTGTTATAGAGATGCTCGAAGATATCTACGCTGATGACAAAGATTTCGAGAAATACATTTCCAAGGCAAAGGACAAAAACGATCCGTACCGGCTGACGGGCTTCGGTCACCGAGTGTATAAGACCTTTGATCCACGAGCGAAAATAATAAAAAATGCATGTGATGATATTTTCGAACGACTTGAAATAGACGACCCTCTTCTTGATATCGCCAAGGAACTCGAAGAACGTGTCAGTACTGACGAGTATTTCATAGAAAGAAATCTCTACCCGAACGTAGATTTTTACAGTGGAATTATCTATCGTGCCATTGGGATTCCGACAAATATGTTCCCGGTAATGTTTGCCCTTGGCCGACTTCCCGGATGGATAGCACACTGGACAGAGATGAAAGAGAACAGGACCAGAATTGGCAGGCCCCGCCAAGTCTACACTGGTCTTGCTCAGAGAAAATTTATAGCGATTAAAGACAGGGAATAAAAGACAATTCTGCCAGGTAAATATCGGTTCTGACTAGCCCGGATTTATCACCAACAAAGTTTTTCGCAGGTCGAGGCGCCGGGCATGAAGCTGTAGTAAGCTACTGCAAATGCTCGGCAACGAAGCAGCTGCGGAAAAATCTGTTGGCCCGAAGGGTGAACTTTTTAATTTGAAACAAAATACAATCTGGTAACTATGGGTTTAGTCAACTTCTAATCAGTTATTGCTATTACGGTTCAAATCAAAAAGTTCATGAGAAATGCGGGCTGGAGATGGCTCAGCCTTTGCCCAGATTATCCCCGACTTCAAAGTTAACCACCAGTGGGACACAGAGTTCAAAAGCTTGTTCCATTGCGGCCTTTAGAA
Organism: uncultured Myxococcota bacterium; assembly: GCA_964196355.1. GTDB lineage: Bacteria > Desulfobacterota > Desulfobulbia > Desulfobulbales > Desulfocapsaceae > Desulfomarina. Next base: position 73 of record CAXMTO010000386.1, on the reverse strand, counting down.
TAGCCTGACTCTCCTCCAGCTCACTTTCGGGTAACTCAAAAACCAGCTCATCATGGATCTGCAGCAGCATTTT
>CAXMTO010000385.1:0-9155 GCA_964196355.1 uncultured Myxococcota bacterium | reverse complement strand
ATTCTGTTGGCGAGAGTCAGGCTGTTGACCAGACTTGCCTTATCCTCTATATCGGGATGGACGGCGAGATATCCGATACGCTCTCCGGGAAGAGACAGATCCTTTGAATAGGATGAAACAACGATACTGTTTTTATATGATCTGAAAATGGATGGGACAGTGTGGTCATCGAAGATGATTTTTCTGTACGGCTCATCAGAAATCATATAAATGGCGGAATTGTACTCTGACGCTTCTTTGGTGAGCAGCTGGCCAAGGGCGTCAAGGGTTTCTGCTGAGTAGATCTGGCCTGTGGGATTATTGGGTGAATTTATAATGACTGCCTTGGTCTTTTCGGTAATAGCAGCCTCTATGGCCTCAAGGTCAAGGTCAAATGTTGAATCTGTGGCTACCACTCTGCTTACTCCCCCGTGATTGTCGACGTAAAAATTATATTCGACAAAATATGGTGCAAGCAGAATTACCTCATCACCGGGGTTAAGGAGTGATTTCATCACAATATTTAGACCGCCTGCCGCTCCGCAGGTCATGAGCATATCGCCCTGACTGACATCCATTTCCTGCTCGGCTGACATTCTCGCCGCGATTACTTCTCTCACCCACGGGTATCCGCCATTTGGCATATAGGAGTGCATTCCCGGGCTTTCGTTCTGCACAATCTCACGGATCACCTCGTTGTAGCGCTCTGGAGGAGGAGCATCAGGGTTGCCGAGGCTGAAATCAAAAACATTATCATCACCATATTGTGCCTTCATCTTGGCGCCTTCTTCGAACATCTTCCTTATCCATGAAGATTTCTCGGCAAAGAGTTTCATTTTGTCAGAACCGGCCATTTTATATCTCCTGTAGTATAATTCTTTTGTTCTTATAGTTTTTTAAAGTAGTCGTAGGCAGCATTGATTTCTTTCATCTTCGTTTCTGCAATTTTCTGGAACTCGTCACCAAGGTGCCGTACTTTATCCGGGTGGTATTTCATGCTCAATTTACGGTATGCCTTTTTGATTTCATCCATGGTGGCACCCTTTTCGAGTCCAAGAGTTGCGTAATAGTGATCAACATTATTTTGGTCGGGGGTTGTGCTGTACTGGCTGCCATACTTATATTTGGCCTCTATAGTGCGCTGATCATACGATGAGATTTCCAGAAAAGCGGCTATACGGCGGGCTATCTGCAGCTCGTTTTCAGGGACATCAGGCTTAGTATAGAGAATTTGAAAGACGAGCTCCAGCAAAATCAGTCGGGGTTCGTAGGCAAAAGTAGTCTTAAATTCCTCCAGTAGAGATTCGAGGGATGGCGAAGAGCCGGTAGCCTCCTTGATGATCTCCTTGACCCACAGCATTTTTGTCTGGTTATAGTTCAGGTTGTACTGAAAAAATCTATGAATTGTCTGGATTTCATCTTTGGTGATCTGTCCATCAATTTTTGCTGTATGCATCAGGACATGAACGAGCAGCCAGACAAACCTGTTATGGCTCTCAGATTGGGACTGTTCGTATGTGGCAACTTTCTTTTGTGCCCAGTAGCTGAAACCCCAGAAAAGTGCGAAGAAGAGCAGAATTCCGGCAAGCCCGGTGTAGATCAGGGTACCGAGAAAGGAAATTAAAGCGGGGGCTCCTCCAGTCACGAAAATGAAGAGGAGGGCAATAAGCAGACATCCTCCACAACCTGGCTGTCGCTGTCGTTGGTAGTTCATAATAAGGTGATAAAGTAAATGATTATTTGATAAAGTTAATGATTAATCTTCTTTATGGGATTGGAATAGTGCATCGGTAAACTCACCGGCATTAAAATCTCTCAGGTCATCGATCTGCTCACCTATGCCGATGAATCGAATGGGAATCTTGATTTCCCTGCAAATATTTGCAACGATACCGCCCTTTGAAGTTCCGTCAAGCTTTGTAAGGGCAATACCTGTTATTGCAACAGCATCATTAAACAACCTGGCCTGACTGATCCCGTTCTGGCCGGTGGTGGCATCGATTACGAGCAGAATCTCGTGAGGAGAACCTGGCAGTTTTTTTCCCATAACCCGTTTTATTTTTTTCAACTCTTCCATGAGATTTGCATGGGTATGCAGTCTTCCTGCGGTGTCCACCAGGACTACGTCAACCTGTTCACGCAGGGCCGTACCAAGAGCGTCAAACACAACAGAAGATGGATCGGCGCCATCTTTGTGGGCAACAACAGGGATGTTATTTCTTTCTCCCCAGATTTGCAGTTGAGACACTGCTGCTGCCCTAAAGGTGTCTGCTGCGACCAGCATCACGGACTGACCGGATTTTATAAATTTACTGGCGATTTTCCCAATGGTTGTTGTTTTACCGACGCCATTTACACCGATAACCATGATGACAAGTGGGCCTTCATCGGGCATGATAAGGTCACTGTTTTGCTCGGAGTCGACAATGAATGTTTTAATTTTTTCTTTTAAGACTTCTTTAAGCGAGTTGGGGTCAGTCAGTTCCTTACGTTTGACTTTTCTGCGGGTATATTCAAGAAGTTCCTGGGTTGTTGCAACCCCAATGTCAGCAGTAATCAGAATTTCCTCAAGGTCATCGAGTAATTCCGAATCAATCTCTTTTTTGCCGAGAAACAGGGTGTCCAGCTGATAGTTGAATGTTGATCTTGTTTTAGCAAGACGCTGGCTGAGTCGGGAAAAAAGTGATTTTTCCCCGACTTCCCCCGTGGGGGTTTCATCCTCAACGGCTGTATCTGTTTTGAACTCTTTTTGTATTTCTCCTTCAGCCTCTTCAGCTACCTCAATGGGTTTTTCAGGTACCTTTTCTGGTGACTCATCTGTTGGACTCTGGTCACTTTTTTGGACTGGTGTTTCTGGAGTTTTTTTATCAAGCTTTTTTTTGAACCAACCTAACATAGACTATTCCCGGCAATAAATTTTATTTTTTGAAGGTTTGTATAACCCCTTCAAAAGGGCAGTGCATTGAATCCCATATTTTCCCAGCTTCTCAGGGTGCCTATGGAGTTTTAGAAGACATGCAAACTTTCCATTTTACGTACTGAACGAGAAGAAAGCAACAAAAAGTATCTATTTTACAGGGTTCTAGTGGCTCAGGAAAGTGTTTGCAATTCCGGTTAACGGCATTACTGTAGTTGGAGTTATTTTTCGAAGAATTATTAAACAGACATCCTTATGGCGTTTGTTCTAATAATATATTTATATATTCAGATAGTTAGGAGGATTTAAAATGGCCGAATCTTGTGGAAGTTCCTGTGGCTCAAATGAAGCGCAACAGGCAGCCGCTGCCCAACAGGAAAACGCGATAACGAGGTCTCTTGGAAAAATTAAAAACAAGATTCTGGTAATGAGTGGAAAGGGCGGTGTCGGAAAATCAACAGTATCCGTCAATCTCGCCTTGGGACTCGCCCAGCAGGGACACCAGGTTGGTTTGATGGATGTGGATATGCATGGTCCCGATGTTGTGCGTATGCTTGATCTTAAAGGAAACGTAGAGCCGCCTGAGTCTCCAGATGGACTCGTTCCCCCTCTGCAATATAATGGTAATCTTAAGGTTGTCTCTCTCGAATATATGATGAGGGATAGAGATGAAGCAATTATCTGGAGAGGTCCGCTTAAGATTCAGGCAATCAGGCAGTTTGTTGCTGACATGGATTGGGGTGAACTCGATTATCTTATTATCGACGCACCTCCAGGTACAGGAGATGAGCCGCTTTCCGTTGCCCAGACAATCCCTAATGTAAAAGCCATAGTTGTTACAACTCCACAGAAAGTTGCTCTTGCTGATGTCCGTAAATCTATAAATTTCTGCAAGACGGTTAAAATGGACATAATTGGTGTTGTCGAAAATATGTCCGGCTTTGTCTGTCCACATTGCAATGAGACGGTGGATATATTTAAATCAGGTGGAGGAGAGGAACTGGCTCGCGAGATGGATTTAGCCTTCCTGGGTAAAATACCGATGGATCCAAAAGTTGTTATGGCTGGAGATGACGGCACACCATATCTTTCATCTGAAGCTGACAGCCCGGCTACAAAGGCCTTTGGGGAGGTAATCTCTGCGGTAGCGATCCGGGTTCCACCAATTGCTCAACCAACGCCTCTGAAAATGGCAGCCGCTGATTCCGGCTGTGCCTGCACTGGCGGCTGCCCATCCCACAACTGACCCAGGTTCGGATTTATGAACCGGGGACGTTGATTTTTTTGCACAAACCTGAATAGTTATGTTATCTGTAACTATTCAGGTGGATAGAACGTGGACTGAGCTTTTCTCCTCCCCTTGACCAAAACAATGAAAAATCTTTTGTTTTACGTCCGATATTTCCGCTGAAATAACACTAAATGAACCAATAAAAAGAGCCAGCACCCCACAAGGGGGCATAAATACCTTGAAGGTGTTTTTAACATTGTGATTTTTTAAATAAATATTTATTTTCTGTCAAAAATAAACAAGAAGTTCAGGAGTAAGGCACTAAATACCATGATAATTAAACAGATTATAGTTGGGTCTATGGTTGTCTGTTGCTATATAATAGCCTGTGAAAAAACGAAAAAAGCTGCAATCGTTGATCCAGGGGGTGATGAAGATAATATCCTTGCCGAGGCTGATAAAATGGGAGTCACTATTCAGTCTATTATTGTCACTCACGGTCATCCTGATCATGTCTGTGGCAACAGGAAAATTCAAGAGGCTACCGGTGCTGAAATTATAATGCACTCAGCGGATGCCCTTTTCTTTGATAAACCAGAAGTGAAGAGCTATTTTTCCATGCTTGGTATGGAAGCATCACCTTTTCCGGATCGCCAGGTAGAAGATGGCGACATTATTGAAATTGGTGAAGTCAAGCTCCAGGTACTTCACACACCGGGACACACTCCAGGAGGTATCTGCCTCTACAATAAACCGGATGTCCTGACGGGGGATACTCTTTTTGTCGATGGTTTAGGGCGGACCGACTTCCCTGGTGGTTCTCATAAGGAGCTCATTGAATCGATAAAGAATAAACTCCTTGTTCTCCCTGAGGAGACTGTTGTCTGGCCAGGTCACGGATATGGCGGGTATCGTTCGACCATTGGTGTTGAAAGAGTATCTAATCCTTATCTTTAACAAAATATCCTAATAATTCTACATTCCTCTAACGTCATCTCATGCGTGAAATTGTTCTAGGCACAGCAGGCCATGTCGACCATGGCAAGACAAGCTTTATCAGAGCCCTCACTGGAATTGAGACTGATCGTCTAAAAGAAGAGCAGAAGCGTGGGATCACGATAGAACTTGGTTTTGCTTATCTCGACTTACCGTGTGGACATCGCATCGGTATAGTAGACGTTCCGGGTCATGAAAAGTTTGTTAAAAACATGGTTGCCGGGGTTACCGGGATGGATATACTTGCCTTCATTATTGCTGCAGATGAAGGTATAATGCCGCAAACTCGTGAACATTTTGAGATTTGCAGTTTGATGGGGATGAAGCAGGGTATAGTTGTTGTAACCAAAATTGACATGGTGGAGCCAGACTGGCTGGAGCTGGTCAATGACGAAATTGCAGAGTTTTGTGAAGGGAGTTTTTTAGAAGAGGCACCTATTGTTCATGTCTCATCGACCACAGGCGAAGGTCTGGAAGAGGTACGAACGACTCTGGATCGTTTTGTTATCAGCCATAATTTCAGCGAAGCTTTTGGCCCTTTCAGGTTGCCGGTTGATCGAAGTTTTGCAATGAAGGGGTTTGGAGCCGTTGTGACCGGCACCTCTATTTCCGGAAGAACTTCTATTGGAGAGGAGTTGCGTCTCTATCCTTCGGAAAAGGTAGCAAAGGTCAGAGGGATTCAAGTCCATGCCAAATCGGTTGAAGAAGTGGAGGCTGGACACAGAACAGCAGTTAATCTTCAGGGTGTGGATACAATTAACGTAGAGCGTGGAATGGTTATCGCGCCCCCTGGTGTGCTCGAATCAAGTTATATGCTGGATTGTCAATTACTCTATCTGGGGTCAAATTCCAAACCGCTGAAACATCGGACCCGGATCCGTACACATATTGGTACCTCGGAAGTTATAGGCAGAGTTTCTCTGCTTGACAGGGACGAACTGCAGCCTGGGGATGAAGCGATGGTCCAGCTTTTACTCGAAAAAAAGGTCGCAGTCTGGACAGGGGACCGGTATGTAATCCGGAGCTACTCTCCGGTGGCTACAATTGGCGGCGGTGTAATTGTAGGCAACATCTCTCCCAGGAAACGAAAGAGACTTTCCGAAACCGACAGGGAGTACAACCGGAGTCTTGTAACATCTTTGCTCGACGGTACAGTGGAGGAAAAGGTTCTCTTCTTTCTGCGTGAAAGTGGTGAAACCGGCCTTACCGCAAATGATCTGGGCATACGGCTGGGACTTTTCGGCAAACATCTGAAAAAAGCACTCAATGAGCCACTGTCGACTAAAAAGATGGTTGTCGTCGACTCAGCAAACCAACGGTATGTTATACGGGAGATCGCAGAAAAAATCAGAGATAAGGTGGTTGACCGGCTCAAGGCGTATCATAAACAAAATCCTTTATTGATAGGTTTAGTAAAAGAGGAACTTCGATCCTCAGTCGGGAAAAGAGTCGATATTAAGGTATTCAACTACTGTTTAAACGAACTTTTAAGGAAATCAGTCGTCATGCAGGAGGAGTCGGCTATCCGTATGGCTGAACATCAGGTTGCTTTGAAGGCTGATGAAGAGAAGCTGCAGAAAGAGTTAAAGAGCTGGTACAGGGAAAAGGGTCTTTCCACGCCAACGATAAAAGAAACGATGGAGTCTTTCTCGGATTATCCGACTTCTCTTGTGAAGGATGTTCTCGGTCTTCTGCAGCGTGAAGGACAACTGGTCAAGATCAGTGAGACACTCTATTATTCCCAGGAGATTATAGCTCCGCTGATTGAATCGGTAAAAGATGCGATTGAAAAGGAGGGCGAGATAGATGCCCCCCGGTTTAAAGCTCTAACCGGCCTTACCAGAAAGTTTTCTATCCCCATCCTTGAATACCTTGATCGGATAAAGGTAACCATGAGAATTGGGGACAAGAGAGTCTTACGCAGAAAATCCTAACAAACAACATCAACCAGTTCAATCACCAGTCTGGTTTTTGTAGCCTTGGTGACTCTGACCGCGTTGGATATCTCAAGTCCCGGCAGGGCAATCACGTCGGAGCCAGAGACAAGGATCGGGTACCCAGCCCTTTTTTTTACGTCTATTTTTTTTTCTCCCAAGTAGCGCAATATTTTTTTCTTGCCAGGTGCGTTGTATGGCTTGAAATATTCTCCGGGATTTGGAGATCGAAGGAGAAGAGGGAACGTGATTTTATCTAAATCAATAAATAGAATGCCTTTTTTTAAGATATCAGCTGTTATACTTTCTGATAAAGAAAGCTTTAAAGTCTTGCCTAATTCGTGGATTGTATAACTCCCTGTGCCGGGAATCGGCCGGGGGCTCAGGGTGACAATTGGAGTTGAACCACGTAGCTGCCCCTGTTGTAATGGTCTTGAAAGAACGATTTGGTGACGTGACTTTGTCACCCTGACTCCGTCTGCAAGGTGGAGTTCGCTGTTGTTTTCCGCAGTTCTGGCGAAGTGTAAAAGTGATTTGATCTGAAGGTAGTTTGGTTTGATTTTCAACAGCCAGAAACATCTTTCAATGACCCTGCGCTGGATTGAATAATGAAAACCGGCTAAGTTGCCTGGCTGCACTATAAGTTGATTAACAGCAGTATCTCTGTCAGCCGCTGAACCTGAGGATACGCACTGTTCAAAAGCATCACGGCTCACCTCATCAAGAAAACTTTCATCATGGGCGAGGATATCCATGTTTTGCAGTATGGTCCGCCTGATGGAGGGGTTGAACTCTTTTTCAAGTTTGGGGAGCAGGTCGAGGCGTACTCTGTTGCGTAGAAATCTTCGATCAGAATTGGATGAATCATGGCAGAAAGTTACGCCCGTTTCATCCAGATATTCAATCAGGCTGGCTTTGGACTCGTTGAGGAGAGGGCGGATTATATTGTCTCTTTTAAATAGCATCCCGGATAACCCTTTGAGACTGGTTCCTCTTAGAAGACGAATAAAAAACTCTTCCACCTGATCGTCTGCAGTGTGGGCCAGTGCGATTAAAGATGAATGCTGGTCGGTTCTGATATTTTCCAGAGCTTCATGTCTGAGAATCCTTGCCGATTCTTCTATCGAACATTTCGTGTTTGCAGCGTACTCACGTACATTTACCTGTTTTGTCATAAAGGGAACACCCAGGACCATGCAGTATGTATTAATTGTCTGTTTTTCCCGTTTAATTTCTTCAGGGCGAAGGCCATGATCGATATAAACTGCGATCAATTGCAGGTTCATCTCCAGAGCATGGAGAAGGTGTAGGAGGGCAAGTGAGTCTGCACCTCCGGAAACCCCGACAATGACTCTGTCATCCTGCTTGAAAAGTCCATTGTCGCGAATGACGTCTTTAATTCTCTGAAGAAGAGAAGAGCTAGCCTCGTGCTGAATCTGGTTTTTTTTCAAAACTACCACTTTGACTTTTATTATTCAATTTGGCTTGGTAAGGTAAGGCAATATTACCACGACATATGGCAAGTGGCACCCCCTAGTACCTCAGAAATTATTTATACCGACTTATACCCTCTGATGGGGAATTCGAGAGGAATAAATATGACAGCTAACACAACCATTAGTAAAATTAAAATTCATCTCGCTGAGCAGTTTAATCTTACAGATGAGCAGATAGAATCAATGCTGCCCGGTTTCGTAGTAACCCTGATCACCCACATGCAGAATCTTGAAGATGCCCTGGTTGGGGATAACCCGGAGACAATAGGCAGAGCGGCACATACTTTAAGGGGTGCTCTTCTTAATCTGGGAATGGAAGAATGTGCAAAGATTGCCCTCTTAATAGAAGATAAGGGGAAGGGAGAGGACGAATCCACGGATTTTAAAAAACTCGTCGATGATCTGCGTCTTGGCCTGGCGCCAATCATCTCTTAGCAGCCTCTCCACTTTTAATCTGTTCGATTAGTCTGTTGTGAATGTTATCGAACCCGCCATTTGAAAGAATGGCAACCACGTCTCCTTTTTGCAGGAGTGTTGCAAGGTAATCCAGTATTTCTTCGGTGGTTTTGAAAGCCTCTGCCCTCAGGCTACGCTCATCTCTT
>CAXMTO010000384.1:0-9586 GCA_964196355.1 uncultured Myxococcota bacterium | reverse complement strand
TTTAAGTTTCTAACTTCGATCCACACTCCAGATTACTTGTTTTTATGACAGGGTTTGAGGAGTAAGGCACTAACACCGGTTAACGATAAAAATTCCTGCACACTTTTCAGTACGAGCTTGATGGGTATAAGTACCATGGTGATATATGTAACCACATAATTTTAATTTACATTCCTCAGTTTCTTGTTTTTTATTGCAGTGTTTCTGGAGTAAGGTACTAAAAAAAAAGGCCGGTTGACCTGAAATCAACCGACCAATCAGAATACCTGCTAATCTGTGCTAAGTCAATTAACAGCCTTCAATAGCACCTTTCTTCTTACCTGGTTTCACTTTAACTTTATCACCAACTTTAAGCTTGTCGGCTTTCTCACAGGTCATGGTCACTTTGTCACCGTCAACGGAATCAACAGTACATTTTACTGTCGCTGCAAAACCTGCGGTTGCAGTGCTGAAAGCGAAAGCCAGTGCCAGTGCTATGACTACGATTCTTTTGTTCATTTCCTTCTCCTATTTGCTAATGAGTAATATGGAACAACCCTCCATAGATACAAAGATACAACACCCTGAATTACAAAATTAATGACAGTCTATTAAATTTTCATTCCCGACGCAACAAAGATTGATCAATTCATCAGACTATGAATATCTTTTTCCAGCAATTTACGTGGAACATAGCCGGTATATCTTTTGACAACATTTCCGTTCTTGTTAACTAAGAAAGAAACAGGAATACCGAAAACCCCTCCGAAGTCCGTTGTTGTATCGAATTCTGCCATCAAAACCGGATAATTGATTGCTTTTTTTTCTACAAAACTTGCAACAGCGGCGGGTCCTGTCTCATCGAGGGACAGACCAATAACTGAAAACCCGGACTCGGCCAACTGGTCCTGCAGCTCCACCAGAACAGGCACTTCCTGAACACAGGGAGGACACCACGTTGCGAAAAAAGTAATATACAACACTTTACCGGAGAAAATACCACTATCAACAATTCGTCCATCACGCACACTTTTCAAGGCAAATTCGGGCATTTTCGTACTAGCCGAAACAGTAGCAGCTATTGAAAGAGACAATGCCAAAGCAAAGAATATGCAAAAAAGTGAAACAACATTCTGTGTTTTTTTCATCTGGTAGCTCTAATAATGAGGTTCGTCTTTTATCATACCTGATTATATGATATATACTCGCGACAAAATATTCCATTTGACAGGAAAGTCAACTGGTAGCCGGACCTGCAATGCAGTTCCCCTTCAGTCACAAGACAAGCAAGAAAAACATTATCACTGAATTATCAGCAGGTTACAGGTACAACCTTTCATTATGGTTTAGTTTGAAGAAAAGAGTCCATTTTCTATTGAACTGTCAAAATTGCCTCTTTTGTGGAGTTGATCAACTGCAGGTTAAATAATCAAAGTTTTCTCTGGTAAGAGTTGCTGTACATCTGTACTATGACCGATTATAGTTCGTTTGAAATCGACATAACTACAATTTAAGCAGAAGGATTCCTATGTTCCACCGTCACACCATTATCCGGATTCGAGCGTACTCAGCCCGAGTTTTTCTACTTGTTTTTTTCTGTGGTCTCATACCGGTAACCTCTTTCTCCGAACTGATTGATAAAGTAGTCGCTGTTGTAAACAATGATATAATCACACTCTCAGAGGTAGAACAGGAAGCTGAAGGTTTATACAGGGTCATCGCCCAAAAAAATTCAGGCGATTCTCAATTGCAAATTCTGGCTGAAACCCGTGAAAAAACGCTCGATGCTCTTATTGACAGAAAGCTTATCGCCCAAAAGGCAGAGCAACACAATGTGTCAGTGAGTGAAGAGGAAATTGAAAACGGTTATGAAAAAGTACGCAATCGTTCCGGCTTTAGTAAAGAGGAGTTCATAAAAAAACTGGAAGAATCGGGAATGACGGAAAAGAGTTACAGGGCAAACATTGGCGCCCAAATACTGCAGAGCAAACTCGTCAGTTTCGATGTCCGTTCAAAGGTAGTCATCACTGAAGCAATGATGCTCGATTATTATGACGAGAATTATACATATCGAGTGGAAGAAGGAAATTACTACCTTCTCCAGATCGGATTTGCAATAGATAAGAACACGGAATCAGGAGATACCACGAAAAAAAAAGAAAGTACAAGAAAAAGAGCTGAACGCGTGCATAATCTGGCCCTCAGTGGTCAAGAGTTCAAGACACTTGCAACAAAATTCTCAGACCTCCCCTCTGCTGTTGATGGTGGGGATATAGGCACCTTCACGCTGGATGAAATGGCCTCCAGCATGCGCTCAGCTGTGAGCGCTCTTGAACCCGGTGGAATCAGCAAAATTATTGAAACCGACACCGGTTTCCAATTCTTCAAACTCCTCTCCGGTGACAATGATGCGATTGTTGTCACCTCTTCTTTTGAGGAAGCCAAAGACGAAATAAAAAAGAAACTTTTTGAACAAGAAATGCAAGAAGCTTATTCCGAATGGATTAAAGGGTTAAAAGAAAAAGCGTATATTCAAAAACTATAGCCCCCTAAGAGGCTGTCCGAGAATAAGTATTTTTTCTCAAATCGAGGTTTTTCGGGAAAATAAGCACAGCCATATAATTGATATTGCGAGCATTCAATAAAAAACAAGTAACTGAGGAATGTATATTGAAATTATGTCGTTAGATATATCACCATGGTACTTATACCCCCTCGTGGGGTGTTATTCATACTCTTATGTAAAGCTGTAAAAGCTATTGTGCAGGAAGGCAGATAATGTCAATTGAGTCCACCGAAGCAGAATACACGACTTTAGGCGATTTTCTCCGCCGGAACCGTAAAAAACTAGGTTTAGATTTAGAGCAGATCTCCAGTGACACTAAAATCACGATTGCTAACCTTAAAGCAATAGAAGATGACGATTTTGATTCATTACCTGCAGAAGCTTTTGCCCGCGGCTTTTACACTCTGTATGCCAATGTTCTCAATCTCCCCTCGGAAGAAGTGCTGAACAGTTATGCACGGGAAAAGGCACACCACCCAAATACAAAGAGGGGACGATTAGCTCCTCCACCCAGTAAGCTGGCCGAAAAAGTAGGCACTATGGCCGAGCGGTCTACAGTAATGCCTGTGTCGTGTACAGGGGTGATCATTTTTTTCCTTCTGCTTATGGGAGCCTTTCTGTGTTGGTATTTTTCCTGGAATCCAGCCACCTTACTCAGTGAAAAATTGAGAAGCTTCCAAAAAACGCCAGAATCCGGGCAGGTAAAGGATAGCACGGTAAAACCTGGGAATAAAGCGCCGCTCTTCAAGATAGTGAAGGTAAAAAAAAATGAGAAAGCCGACAAGGAGCTTACTCCCGAAAATTCGGGTTCAAAGAACCTTCCTGACCAATAATGCCCGCGATCGCCAGAGAAACTGAGGCCATTGTTCTTGATTGCTTTGGACACGGTGAATCAGATGTTATTCTTACCTTCTTAAGCCGCGACGCCGGCAGACTCTCCGCAATAGCCAAAGGCGCAAAACGGTCAAAGAAACGTTTCGTCAACAAACTGGAATTATTTTCTTTCCTTCACATCACCTACCAGACATCCGCCAACCGCAGTCTCAGCTTCCTGTCGGATGCAGAACTGCATACCAGTTTTCTTAATATCCGACAAAATTTTGACCTATACACCACTGCTTCAGTTCTCAGAGAATTTTTATTGATAGCAGTCCGCGAAGGGGAGACTGATGATCGATTGTTCCGTCTTTCCCTCTGGGCACTCCACAATATCGACAGGCAACTGCAGCCTCTTGCAATTCTGACACTTTTTCTTATAAATTTTTATGAAATCATTGGCTACCGGCCCGATTTTAACACTTGCAGCAGCTGCAACAGACTGACTACCGTAAATCGCAGATACAGCTTTGACACGACTACCGGTGGCCTCATTTGCCCTGACTGCTCTCAGCCGGGACAAAGACTCATCCGCTTATCCCAGGGAACAATAAAAATGTTGCGCTCAGCCCAGATTCAACCACTGGAAAGACTGCATCGCCTGAAAATATCAGGAAATATTCTACAGGAATCACTTTCACTTCTGCATGACTACGGGAAGCAATTATTTCAACGGGAAATTATTTCCTGGAAACAGCTGCAAAAACAGCAACAATTCAACCACGTCAAAAAAGACGCCTTTCGACACACATGAAAACCCTCTTCTTTTCCACTCTTCTGTTTTTTTCATTGCTCTGCGTGACCTTTCTTCTCTTTCTGCCATATCTTACCGACATATATCTGCTCCCGAGAGTCACAAATACTCTCCCATTTTCAAAAAAGGAAATCAGCCTTTCGAGGATTTCACCGTGGAAACTGAGAGGGACTGTTGTCATTGCCGACAACGATCAGGATATATTATCCCTGCCTTTAATTGAGTTCAATTACAGCCCCAGGTCAATCCTTAACAGAAAAATACACAGCATCCTGATTGAAGGCGGCACCCTCAACCTCAACCTGAACAATGTCAGTCAAGAAAAGAACGACCGCAAACTCTCTCTTTTTTTGCCAGTGGCCTGTGACAAAATTTTCTTTAAAAACAGTTCTATCATTGTCCGCCAAGGCCAAAAAGAACATCAGGTTGTGGTAAGTGGTCGACTCGACACACATTTTAAAGAGCTTGAAGATGGAAGAAAACAGCTCATTTCAGCAGCAACAAAGTTCCGTTTGACAGGAGCGCTGGCTCTTTCGGCCGATGCTACTCTACACCCCAAAGATACGGGTCACGAGCTTTTATTCACCGCATCAGCACCCGATATATCCAACATTACCTCTCTTTTTCCAGAATTAAATACGATTACTCTGAAGGGACAACTCGCTCTTTCGGGCAGCGTTCAAATCGAAGATCTCAAGCAGATATCTGAACTGCAGGCAACTGCACACCTTTCAAAATTCAGAAGCGTATTAGAAAACATTGTTCTCACTGACATTTCCTCAACTCAACCACTCACCATTGCAGTGAAAAAGAACAAAGAAAAAATATACACAGAAATAAAGAGTCTGTTCATAGCCTCCCCACAACAGGGTTCAGTTGAAATACAGGGAGAATACAATCTGGAAAACAGAGCATTTACGGGAGCGGGTCATGTCACAATCCAGGCCATTCCCCTCCCTGTAAAGTTTTCATTTTCCGGAAATCATTCGGCTTTGGAAACACTGACAAAATTTAGTGGTTCAACAAACTCTTTCTCGCTCGGAGAAGCTTCTCCTCTACTTTTCAGCCCCTTTTACAGTGATGGAGAGATACGTATCAGGCAGGGAGATATCTCCGGCAGGGTAAACGCATCTGTTGACAGAATAACTCTTCCATCAGAGAAAACAGAATTTCAGGACATCAGTCTCACCCTCCCCCTGCAATTTCCTCTTAAGAATAATGCTGCCTTTGTGGGAACCTTCAGGGTAGGCTCAATCAACTACGATGCAACACCAAGCGGGTCCATCAGTGGAGAGATGGGCCTCAATTCAATGGGAGCCACATTTACAGCTCATATCGAGAGTGGTTTCGGCCCGGATCTTCGGGTACAATGCTCTGGCACTCTCACTATGGATAAACAGAGCGAATTCTCATGTCGCCTTCCCAGAACCCACATAGATTCAGTGTCATTTCCACCATTTTTAGTTCTGCCACCTGAGCTCTCAATTGAAGGCGACCTCTCAGTCGAGGCCGGATTTTCATCTTCTGACATGGCCAGCGGAGGTAATCTTCACTTGCAATTCAATGATGGTACAGTAAACATATCTGAGAGCAAATTGTCCGCCATCAATGTAGCCATGAACTTCCCGAACCTGCCTCTGCTGCAGAGTGAACCCAGCCAGCTCTGCACCATTGGCTCGATAGAATTTGGTAACATCAAGCTCTCCAGGGCAAAGGTCCATTTCCGGGTTGAGAGTCCCCAGTCGATATTTATCGAAAGAAGTGGCTTTTCATGGTGCGACGGTAAAGTTGAAAGCGGAGGGTACCGGCTCAAAACGACAGAAAAGAAGTTAGAAACCACCCTCTACTGCGACCGTTTGAACTTCACTCAGCTTCTCAGTCAGTTTGGTATTGAAGATACAGAAGGAGAAGGATCTCTTAACGGGAAACTCCCCATAGTCCTGTCAGAAAACAACATTACGTTCGATGATGGTTTTCTCTTTTCCACACCGGGGGACAGTGGCATCATTCGTTTTAACAATTCATCTCAACTGCGTCAGGGCATTGGAGCCATTGACCAAACGCCTTACCTTGATTATTCTATGCAGGCGCTGGAAAATTTCTCCTATAACTGGACAAAACTAACCTTCAACAGCCAGGAAGAAGATCTCCTTATTAAAATGCAGCTTGACGGAAAACCGGCAGTACCTCTGCCATTCGGCTACCGAAAAGGCCATATTGTCCCAAGTGAAAAAGGGCCAGGACTCCAACATCCTATACGCCTGGATGTCAACTTTCGTCTTCCCATTACACACCTGTTCCAGTATGGGAAAAACATGCAATCCATTATGGAGAATATGTAATATGAAATACCTTATAAACGGTTTTGTCTACAGTTCGATCCTGGCAAGCATCCTCACTTATTCAGCATGCACAAAGCATGAAATCGATGTCAAACCTGTTGAAATCAAACCCATCCATATCACAATTGATATTAATATTAAGGTGGACAAAGCACTCGACGATTTTTTTGGAGACTTGGATGATGTCCAGGCAGAATAATAAGTACACAATTTAACACCCCACAAGGGGGTATAAGTACCTTGGTGATAAATCTAACCACATAATTTCAAAATACTTTCCTCAGTTTCTTGTTTTTTACACCCCTCAAGGGGGTACTGTAAAGAGTGACAAGGTTTCTGGAGTAAGGTACTAAAAGAGGTATGACATGTTGAAGAAAACAGCAGCAATTCCTTTTATCCTTCTCTTCCTTATAACTTTTTTCCTTTCCGGATCCATTGCTCAGTCAGCGTCAATTAAAGAGAGAATGGCCTCCAGAATTCCAGCCATCAACGCCTTGAAAGCTAAGGGAACCATCGGCGAAAACAACAAGGGGTTTTTGGAATTTCGAGGGAATAATCAACCACAAAAAGATGTAATTGGCGCGGAAAACAAGGATCGATTACAAGTCTATAAGGCGATCGGTAAAAAACAGGGCGCCTCATCAACACTTGTAGGTCAACGACGTGCCAAAACAATAGCCCAAAAAAGCAAGCCCGGCCACTGGTACCAAAAACCGGATGGCAAGTGGGCAAAAAAATAGTGATCCGTTGATGACTGAACAATCAGCAAAAGATACCTTATTCAACATCGACGCGGTTGAGGAAGATTTTGAGTTCAATGAACGTGTCGTTGAAGTTTTCGACGATATGCTGGACCGCTCTGTTCCATTTTACGCAGAGGTTATCGCCTCAACAGCGAGACTGCTTGACTGCTTCCTGCAAACTCATGATACAGTTTACGACCTTGGTTGTGCAACGGGGACCTCTTTGCTTGAGTTTTCGCGCCTCCTTGACAATAAGGGTCTGAAGTTTATAGGCATTGACAACTCAACGGCAATGCTGGACAAGGCTAGGTTAAAATCAGAGCTGTATTCCAAAACGAAGACTGTCTCTTTTCTTGAGGAAGATATTACAAAAATCAATCATCCCGGCGCCGGCGGTTTTATTGTAAACTACACCCTGCAATTTATCCGGCCGCTGCAACGCGAAAACTTCATCCAACGTATCTACGAAAACCTTCGGCCGGGAGGGATACTACTACTGAGCGAGAAGGTTATCAGTCATGACCGCCGGCTGAACCGTGAATATATCAACATCTACCATCAGTTCAAAAGAACAAAGGGTTATTCCGAGCTGGAAATTGCCAAAAAAAGAGAAGCACTGGAAAACGTACTTATTCCTTTCTCGATCGATGAAAATAAAGCTCTTTTAAAAAGCTGTGGCTTTGAATCAGTAGACACGTATTTTCAGTGGTTTAATTTTGTTTCTTTCATTGCAGTCAAACCATCCTGAACTGACATTTTCATCCATGGAATATTTATCACAGCTGCCTTCCTCTGCCCATTTTGATGAAATTTCATCGCTTCACACAACCCGCAGGGAATGGGTAAACCAGAATAAAAAAGGGTTTCTCCGCTACCGCACTCCTTACGAACATCTTCGTCAGTTCAAGGCCTGTCATGTAAACTGTTCTGCAGACTATATAACGATCGGCCAGCCGCACGAGATCAGTCCGGGTGAACAAGAAAAGATTATGGGCAGTCTCAAATCTTTTATGCCCTGGCGTAAAGGCCCATTCTCTATTTTTGGAATTGACATTGATGCGGAGTGGAGAAGTGAGCGAAAATGGCAACGAATTGCACCTGAACTCCCCGATCTCAAAGGAAAAATAATTGCCGACATAGGCTGTAACAACGGCTATTACATGTTCCGTATGGCTGAGTCAGAGCCACAGCTCGTTCTCGGGTTCGAGCCGTCAGTTCAACACTACTATTGTTTTAAAGCTTTAAACAGCATGGCCGGCCTGAATCAACTCGACATCGACCTGCTTGGGGTTGAACATATAAAATACTTCGAAACCTGTTTCGATGTGATTTTTTTAATGGGCATAATTTACCACCGCCCCTCTCCCATAGACACTCTGCGTGATATCTGTACAGCCCTTCAGCATGGAGGAACGCTGATTGTTGAATCACAGGCTATTCCAGGGCAGGAATCGATGGCCCTCTTTCCTGACAAGACCTATGCCAAGGTTCCCGGGACCTATTTCGTTCCAACCGGTGCCTGTCTCTGCAACTGGATGAAAAAGGCCGGCTTTACAGATATCAATTTTTTTCACAGTCACCCCATGTCAAGCGATGAACAGCGACAGACAGACTGGATGCAGTTTGAGTCCTATTCAGACTTTATTGATTCAAACAACCCAAAAAAAACCGTAGAAGGATATCCCGCCCCCTGTCGTGTTTTTCTTACGGGAAAGAAAAAATAAAACCCCGACGTCACAAAACGACACGAACGGTTGCCTTTAGAGGTGACTGTGGTATACAGTTTACAAAGTATTATTTTATAATCATTTTTCCGGAACACGAGGAGTTACTTTATGGAGAAATCAAGTTGTACGTTATACAGCAGTGGTTTGAAAGGTGCAGAGGCAACATTTGGAGAAGAGGCTGAGAAACATGGTATAAATGAGGTGGTCTACTCATTCGCAAACCACAAACTGACACGAGATAAAAATGTAACGGTGCTGAAACAGGAAGAGCTGGAGAGAGGCGATATCAGCATGGAACTGGCCTCACGGATGCTCAACCGAACCTATTACGAAACGGATAAGATTCGTAAAGTCCTGCAAACCATCTTTCATATGGTCAACAGTGGTCATCAGGTTTTTGTGATCGGCAGTATCCAGGAAGACGGCTCTGTTAAGGGCGGCACAGGCTGGGCAGTTGAGCTGGCTAAAATGTTTAATCGCCCACTCCACGTTTTTGATCAGCCACAAAAAAAATGGTTCACCTGGAAAGGCGAATGGACTGAGGACTCTCCCCGAATCGAATATAACACCTTTGTTGGTTCAGGGACACGTTACCTAAA
>CAXMTO010000383.1:0-10386 GCA_964196355.1 uncultured Myxococcota bacterium | reverse complement strand
GGCAAAGAGTTCAGATCGTACAGGATCTTCCAGATTTGTTATACATCCTAAAGCAGCAATAGTATCTGTCATATTGGCTGCCTGTCTATACTGATCAACACACAGCTCGAGAATATCAGCAGGCAGAGGATCTAGAGACATTAAATAGGACAGGCAGGTATTTTTCAGGCTTCGTCTTCCCATGGCCTCAGATGTGATCTGGTATACACCATTGGTCTGATACGCATTATAGAGGTGAAGAAATTCACCCTGATATCGCTTAGCCAGCTTCTTCTGTACTTTTTGTCGGCTGTCGTGGACTCCATCCGGATCGATTGTTTCCATCTCCAGGGCAAGTGTTGTTTCTGCCGGAAGCTGCAGGGCAAGTGCCATGAGTGCAGGATCCTCGATAGAGCCTGTCAAAATGGAACCGACACTGTCATAGTAGAGGTCGTGCAATTCTCCTGGCTGTCCCTCTTTTTTGTTTATTTCTGCGATGCCAAGAATAGTAGCAGCTGCCAGTTGATTTGCCGCATTCCAGCGATTAACCAGATCAGAATCGTGTTTCATCAAGAAAGCAAGATCTTCAAAAGTCTGAAAAGATTCAACCTTTACAGGTGCGGAAAATCCTCTTAAAAACGAAATCACTGGTGGCTGATTGATATCCTGAAAAGTAAATGTCTGCTTTCCCTCTTTCAACTGCAGCACCCTGGTGTCAAAAAGATCCTCTCCGTCCCCTCCAAGCAGCCCTATGGCCACAGGCATGTGAAAGGGAAATTTTTCTTTTTGGCCCGGGGTATCCGGGCAGCTCTGCATTATCGTCAGCCGATATTCATGTAAAGTTTGGTCCCATTCGCCTTTTACCTGCAGTGACGGAGTCCCTGCCTGGCTGTACCAGTATGTAAATTGATCAAGATTTTCACCGGAGGCATCACTCATTGCAGCAACAAAGTCATCACAGGTCACAGCTTGGCCATCGTGTCTTTTAATATAGAGATCAATCCCCTGGCGAAAAGCATCTGTCCCAAGCAGGGTGTGGATCATGCGGATAACCTCGGCACCTTTATTATAAATAGTGACGGTATAAAAATTATTAATCTCCTGATAAGACTCCGGCCTGACGGGGTGAGCCATTGGCCCGCCATCTTCACGAAACTGGAATGTTTTCAGAAGACGAATATCTTTAATTCGTTGAACAGCCCTGGAGTTCATGTCGGATGAAAACTCCTGATCACGAAAGACAGTCAATCCCTCCTTAAGACTTAACTGAAACCAGTCGCGACAGGTTACCCTGTTGCCGGTCCAGTTATGAAAATATTCATGGGCGATAACACCTTCGACACCAATATAATCCTCATCCGTTGCCGTCTCAGGGGTAGAAAGAACATATTTTGAGTTAAAGATGTTCAGACCCTTGTTTTCCATTGCCCCCATATTAAAATCATCGACAGCTACAATCATATAACTGTCCAGATCATATTCGAGCCCAAAGGTATCTTCGTCCCATTTCATAGCGTTTTTCAGAGACACCATTGCATGATCGCATTTCTCTTTATTACTCTCTTCGACGAAAATTTTAAGAGGGATGCTTTTTCCCGAACTTCTGACGAATTCATCTTCAATGCTTACCAGCCGCCCAGCGACAAGAGCAAAGAGATAGCTGGGCTTGGGAAAGGGATCATGCCATACCACATAATGACGTTGTCCATCCAAGTCGCCGCTTTCAATGCAATTTCCATTAGACAGCATAACCGGACAACTGGAAGCATCGCCTTCAATCCTTACACTGAATTTTGCCAGCACATCAGGACGATCAAGATAATAGGTTATCTTTCTGAACCCTTCCGCCTCGCACTGAGTGCAATAATTGCCATTGGATTGATACAACCCTTCAAGGGAAGTGTTCTTCGATGGTTCAATCTCAGTTACGATTTCAAGCATAAAAGATGAAGGCGGATCAAGTATAACCAGGCTTTTGTCGTCTAGAATGTATTGCGTAGAATCAAGAGCAACACCATCAATTTTGATCGAGATAAGTTGGAGTTTTTCACCTGATAACCTCAGTCGTGAATCTGAGTTCACTCCCCTGTCATTTTTTAAAAAATATGTTTTTGCTGACACTCTTGTTTTTGCATCAAAAAGCTCAAAGAGCATATCTACTTGATCAATAAGGTAATCAGGAGCGGAATAGTCCTTCCTGAAAATTGTGTTTGGGGTTTCACTTGCCATAATTCGTTTATCCTCTGGGCCTGGAAATTTTACAAAAAATCTTGATGGTTGACACACCAAGGTATTTAATTATATTAGTACCTTACTCCAGAAACCCTGTCGTAATAAACAAGAAACTGAGTAATGTGTTTTAAAATTATGAGGTTACATATACCACCAAGGTACTTATACCCCTCAAGCGGGTACTGAAAAGAGTGCAGGAATTTTTACCGTTTACCGGTATTAGTCAATCATGTCAAATATCTTAACTATTTTAACCAATAAAACACCAGGGAAAGTTATAAATGATTACAATCAATGAGCATTACCTCAAATTACAGAAATCATATCTGTTTGCAGACATTGCAAAACGAATTGCTGCATTTCAAAAAACTAACCCCGACATTGATCTTATCAAGCTCGGTATCGGAGATGTCACCCGGGGACTTCCCTCTGTCTGCATTGATGCTTTTCATAAGGCAGTCGATGAAATGGCTGAAGATGCAACCTTTCGAGGATATGGCCCGGAACAGGGGTACGGATTTTTGAGAGAAGCTATTGCTGTCAACGATTTTCAGAGCAGAGGTGCTGATATTTCCGCTGCAGAGATTTTTGTCAGTGACGGCGCAAAATGTGATACAGGCAATATTCAAGAACTTTTTGCCCAGGATATTAAGATAGCACTACCGGATCCAGTCTATCCCGCCTATCTTGATACCAATGTTATGGCTGGCCGTACTGGTCAGTTTGATGACGGCAGGTACGAAGGCATTGTTTATCTCGACAGTGTTATGGCAAATGAGTTCGTTCCTTCTCTGCCGAAGGAAAATGTTGATTTAATTTATCTCTGTTTCCCAAATAATCCTACTGGTTCCACAATAACCAGAGAAGAGTTGAAAACATGGGTGGACTATGCGAGGGACAATAAAGCCCTGATACTTTTTGATGCTGCCTACGAGGCGTTTATTCGAGACGAGTCTCTGCCAAAATCAATCTTCGAGATAGATGGGGCAAAGGAAGTAGCTATTGAATTCAGAAGTTTTTCCAAAAGTGCCGGTTTTACAGGTACTCGGTGCGCATATACTGTGGTTCCAAAAGAATGTATTGCCTATGATGCCAAAGGGAATAAACAGTCACTCCACGGTTTATGGAACAGAAGACACTGCACGAAATTTAATGGAGTCTCTTACCCTGTTCAGCGTGCTGCTGAGGCAGCATACAGCGACACAGGAAAAATCCAGACCAAAGCCCTGGTCGACTATTATCTCAATAACGCAGCTCTCATTCGCGCAACCATTTCAGAGTTGGGGTACGATTTCGTCGGTGGTAATAATTCCCCGTATATCTGGATTGACGGTAAAAGAGACTCCTGGGATTTCTTTGATATGCTGCTCAATACGACGGGAGTTGTCTGTACTCCCGGCGCTGGTTTTGGAAGATGCGGAAACGGCTATATTCGTATCTCAGCCTTTAACAGCTACGAAAATGTTACCATTGCAATGGCAAGATTGACAGAAACTCTTTCCCGCTGAGAAGAAGGAAGGAATTAATCGAGGATAGCAGGTTTAAAATGAATGTTTTCCTCAGTTCCTTCCATCTCGACTATGTTTTCTCCGCCATGTTGCATCATCCACTCAACTACCCCATCCACGAGGCGCTCAGGGGCTGAGGCGCCGGCAGTAATCCCAACCCTCTTTACCCCCTTTAACCATTCAGGTTGAATATCATTTTTATCATCTATAAGATGGGCCTCTACCTCACATTGTACTGCGACCTCTCTCAGCCTGTTTGAATTTGAGCTGTTTTTCGACCCTACCACCAGGAGAATATCAGATATTTGAGCAAGTTTCCTCACCGCATTCTGGCGATTTTGAGTGGCAAAGCAAATACTTGAACGTGGCTTTTTACTGTCAGGGAATTTCTCTTTCAAAATATTGAGAATGCCGTCTACATCATCTTTACAGAGCGTGGTCTGGGTGACATATGCAACCCTGTCCGGGGTGGTGACGGTTACTTCACGAGCTTCTTTTTCATTAGCAACGACATGCACTCTGCTTGCGACTCTCCCTGCGGTGCCCTCAACTTCCGGGTGATTGTGGTGACCTATGATCACAACGTCGTAATTAATGGAGTGATGCTTTTCAACCATCTTATGTACACTGCTGACAAGTGGGCATGTAGCATCAATAGTCCTCAACCCTAGATCCTCCGCCTGCTTTTGGACCAACTTTGACACCCCGTGAGCACTGAAAATGCAAACCTCTCCGCTCGGTATATCTTCAAGATTTTCCACAAAAATTGCCCCGGATTTCTCAAGCTCATCAATGACATGTCTGTTGTGTACGATTTCATGGAGTACGTAAACAGGTTTTCCATGTTTTTCAAGACAATGCTTGACAGTCTCTATAGCCCTTTCAACACCGGCGCAAAAACCTCTGGGGGAGGCAAGAAAGATATCAAATCGATTGTGCATCAGAAGATAATGCTCCGCAGTTAAGTAAAAAACCTGAAAAACAAAGTAGAACGTACTATTTATGAGTAGGAATTACCAGTACAGGGATCGCGGCATGCCTGCTGACTCTGCGGGCACTGGAACCCATAAATCCGATCCCCCTGAATTTCTTTGACGATTTACCCATCACAATCATATCCACCTTTTCATCTTCGGCTATACGCAGAATCTCCTCGCTGGGTTTACCTGAAACTACCATAAGTTCCTTAACTGAAATCGAAGATTTAATGTTGTCATCGCATTCATCTTCGTAAAACTTCTTTAACCGTGACTTCATCGTTGCGAGCAATTCAGTCATGCTGTTTTTTTCCAGATCTTCTGATACGCCTCCAGGCAGGTAGGTATCTATCACGGCTCTGGCCGTATTGCTAATTGGTTCCACAACATGCAGCATAATGATTCCTGCATTGTAGTGGTTGGCCATATCCATGGCATAGCGAAAAACCGGTCGAGTTCGTGTGCCAAGATCGGTAGCATATAAAATCGTGTTAATTTGTGGTTCATTTTTCATGTGGTATCACCCTTCTCATTCTGAGTTATCAGAATATATTTATGGTTCGGTTACACGGGGTAGTCAAGCAAGGAATCTTATCTTTTCGAACACTCTATAAAGAATAAAGGCGAAGAGTGCTACCGAAAGGTACTGCTATTCCCCTAATCTTTTCTATATATATAAGCTTTAACCTTCAGAATGCCCGCACTATATCTTCATTAAATTACAGACAGATTCTTCAATTGAGATTTCGAGGTGCTATCTGCTCAGGATCAGTACTCTTGAACAATGCGTACTGCTGCTTGAGGATGGAGGATACTGTATATTGCGGATTCCCAGAAACAAGAAAAGCACTGCTTTTCTTGTTTCTGGAGTAGGACTGGCCCGTAAAGTGAATTTGCAGGGGCTGGACAGTTTCTCTGTCATTCAGGACAGGAATGAAACCATGCAATACAACAGTATGTCCTTTATTTAGTGATAATTTCCGGACCCATCATCAGGGTCGGTAACCAGGTAGAAATTGCAGGTACGTACGTAACTATTATTAAGAACAGGAACATGACACAAAGCCAGGGTGCTGCAGCTTTAACCACATTGAGAATAGACATGCCGGCCACACCTGCGGTTACAAAGAGGTTCAGGCCCACCGGCGGTGTGATCATACCTATTTCCATATTGACAACCATCATGATACCGAGATGAATTGGATCAATTCCCAGTGTGATGGCAATCGGAAATACCAGTGGCGCAACAATGATCAACAAACCGGATGGTTCCATGAACTGGCCGCCAATCAAAAGGAGAATATTGACTACCACCAGGAACATAATCGGACCAAAACCCGCAGAAAGCATCGCTTCGGTGATCATCTGCGGTATACGTTCTTCAGTGAGCACGTGCTTGAGGATCAGGGCATTGGCTATGATAAAAAGAAGCATGATGGTAAGTTTGCCTGCCTCAAACATGCTCTGTTTTGTGTCTTCGTGCCATACGACAGAAAGCCCGCGCCAGAGAAGCATGATGCCGCCCGGACCTTTTTCCTTAAAAGGGCCCATGTCCCGATAAACAAAATTGGAAATTAAAAAAGCATAAATAGCGGCGACAGCCGCTGCTTCTGTCGGGGTAAAAATGCCGCCGTAGATTCCGCCCAGGATGATTATAATTAAAAGCAGTCCCCAGCATGCATCACGTGCGGAATTGAATATTTCACTCCATCCGGCCCAGGGTTGTGCCGGAAGGTTTTTAATCCGCGCTACAAAATAAATTGCTACCATCAGCATACCACCGGCCAATAAGCCGGGTATGACACCGCCCAAAAACATACGTCCGACGGATACGTCGGTTGCCGCAGCATAGACAACCATAACTATTGAGGGAGGAATTAATATGCCGAGAGTTCCTGCGTTACATATGACACCCGCGGCAAATTCCTTTGTGTACCCGACCTGTAACATACCCGCAATAACAATACTGCCGATAGCAACAACGGTTGCGGGGGAAGAACCGGAAAGAGCGGCAAACATCATACAGGCAAAAACCGAGGCCATTGCCAAACCACCGCGAAAAGAGCCTACCACAGCAATGGCAAAACGGATAATTCTACGTGCAACTCCACCGGTCGACATAAAGACAGATGCGAGAACGAAAAATGGGATCGCCAACAGAGTGTAATGACCCTGGAATGCAGAAAACAATGTTTGTGCGACTGCGGCCAGAGATGTATCAGAGTGCGTCATTAAAAAAATAATACTGGAGAGTCCCAATGAAACTGCAATCGGTACTCCGGTGACCATTAAACCAATAACCATTAAGAAAAGGATGAGAATATCCATTACTTTTTCTCCTCCTGGATGTTTGAATGAGCCGGGCTGTCTTTAGCCGCCTGTAATTCCTCAAGTTCATTTTCTACTTCATGACTGGCGATGATCTTATCCATTTTCCCGGTTACAACACGCCAACCGATCTGCAAAAACCGGAAAGTCAGCAGAGCCATACCAAGTGGAAGTGCAAAATAAGGAATAAACCGAGGCATTTTTTCGTACCGTTCACCTTCGTTCATCCAGTCAGCAAGAAACTGCAAAAATTCCGGCATCGGAATGTCTTCTGTTTCAAGCCAAGCTCTTTCTGTGGCAAAAGGGTACCAGTAATTCCATGAACCAATCAGCAGCAGTATTGAAAAGGCGAGGCATGCAGCCACGGCAAAAAGGGCCATTGCTTTTCGCATAGGTTTCGGGAGCATGGTGACGACAACATCGACACCGATATGAATCTGTTTTTTCACACCGTACGAAGCACCCAGTATTACCAGCCAGGCAAAAAGGAATACTGTTAATTCCAGTGCCCAGAGAATATTGTCATTAAACAGGTATCGTGCGACGACGTTTGCAAAGGTGATAACCGTCATCAAACCAAGACATATGGCTATACCTGTTTCCTCAAGGGTATTGATAAACTCACCAAATTTACTTGTCGATTCATCTTTCATGGCAGAATCCATCTGAATAATTTATGAAACTCTTGATGTGCGGCGCCTGCGTGAGTGCATATAAAAGCTGCACTCATATATCATATTCCAGTAATCGTGAAATGATGATGTGAGCCGGACCTTTGAACTGGTCCGGCTCACATTTTTCCATCTATCAGTAAAGAATCATCTCTGATAAGAATGTTATTGATTGGATTTCAAAGCGGCACTCATCAGCTCTTCGCCTATGTCTTTTTCAAATTTCTTCCACACTGGTTTCATGGCATCAACCCATGCCTGACGCTGCTCGTCTGTCAGGGTACGAACAACACCACCTGCTTTGATAATATTTTCTTTGTTTGTATTGTTCACCTTAGTTGATTCAGCATTGCGGGTTTCAGTAACTTCCTTCAGAATGCCTGAGAGCTGGGTGCGAACATCATCAGCCAGGCTATCCCACCACTTCGTGGAAGTCACGACCAGATAATCAATGACGCCGTGGTTAGTTTCAGTAGTTCCATCCTGTACTTCAAAAAACTTTTTACCATAAATGTTTGACCATGTGTTTTCCTGGCCATCGATTACCTTGGTCTGGAGACCACCATATACTTCTTTAAATGACATTTTTTGCGGACTGGCACCGAGTTGTTCAAACTGTGCAACCAGTACATCAGAAGCCTGGACACGGAATTTCAGATCTTTTGCATCGGCGGGAAGGATCAAAGGTTTATTAGCAGACATTTGTTTCATACCATTATGCCAGAAAGCCAGGCCGAGTAACTTACGGCGCTTCATTGAACCTTTCAGCTTCTCTCCATCAGGGGAGTTCTGGAATTTATCAACTGCGTTGATATCTTTGAAGACGAACGGCAGGTCAAAAATGCGGAATTTTTTGGTGAATTTTTCAAATTTTGAAAGTGAGGGTGCAGCCATCTGGACATCACCGTTCAAAATTGCTTCAAGAACTTTATTGTCGTCGTAGAGTGTTGAGTTCGGGAAAACCTGCATACAGGCCTTACCATTCATTTCCGCGTTCACTCGTTTTTCAAGCAGCGTAGCTGCGATACCTTTGGGATGTTTGTCGGTATTTGTTACGTGGCTGAACTTAATGACAACTTCGCCCGGATCACACGTTGCCATACTTGAAGTGGTAGTCATTAATAATGCAGATGAAATTGCCAGACCTAGAAGACTTTTATGCATTTTTTCCTCCAAAACTTGAATGTGATTTTGCCACCAAATGTTGATGACTGTACACTAGAGACTGTGCATTTGCTGTGCCAGTTATAGATATGTTGGAAAAGAACTACTAACTATATGACAATAAAATTAAGTTTTTGTAAACTAACATCTTCGAACAGAACCCAGATTAGCGGAATTCCACCCATTGGAGAATTGAATTGGTCGAATGTTCACCCAAACAGGGGGCATTTCTGACAATTACGGATTGAGATATGAGAAGCAGATCAGACATTTCTTAACCCTTTATTTGTAATCGCTTTTATCCAATCCATATTTAACCATTTTATCATAAAGGGTTTTTCGGGGGATAGCCAGGGTGGCCATTACCTCTTTTATACTCCCATTTGCCCCGGTCAGAGCCTGTTCTATCAAGCTTCTCTCAAAACATTCAACCTGTTGAGGTAGCGATCTGGTCGGGCCCTTATCTTCCCCTGACATGAGTTTTTCCAGAGAATAGTCCAGCTGATGTCCAAGGAGCACGTATCGCTCCGCAACATTGCGCAGCTCCCTGACATTTCCCGGCCAGGAATATGAAAGCAGTGAACTCATCTGCGAATTATCAGGCATCGGCACCTCCTGCTGATACCTGTGTCCGGCAACGAGAAGAAAATGATGAAACAGCAGTGCTATGTCTTCTCTTCTTTCGCGTAGCGGAGGGATTTCAAGGCAGACAACGTTAAGCCTGTAATACAGGTCTTCGCGGAAATCACCTCTCTCAGCAGCAGACAGTAAATCTACTTTTGAGGCGGCAACAACACGCAGATCCAGGGGCACGAGTTCATTGGAGCCAAGTCTTTCCAGGGATCTTTCTTGCAAAACCCTGAGGAGATGTATCTGCAGACGAATCGGCATTGACTCAATCTCATCAAGGAGCAGTGTCCCTCCATTTGCGTGTTCGAATTTTCCTATTCTCTTTGTTCTTGCATCGGTGAAAGCCCCGGCTTCATGTCCTAACAGTTCACTCTCCATTATCGATTCGGATACTGCTCCACAGTTTATTGCAACAAAGTTTTTAGTCCTTCGGCGACTGTTTTCATGCAATGCTCTTGCCACCAGTTCTTTTCCTGTCCCGGTTTCACCTAGAACCAGGACATCCGCCCCGGTGTCTGCCATCTGGGAAATAGTTGTTCGAAGACCTTCCATAGCCGGAGTACGACCAATTAATCGGGGTCCGGGGGCACTCTGAAGTTCTAATTCGCGACGAAGGTTTCTGTTTTCAATTGTCAGGTTTCTTTTTTCAATTCCTCTTAAAACTGTTTTGACAAGTCTCTCAGCAGGATAGGGCTTCTCTATAAAGTCATACGCACCGTCACGCATAGCCCGAACAGCGATAGATATATCTCCGTGGCCAGTAATGAGTATCACCGGCAAATTCATGTCGATTTTATTGACCTCCATCAAAAACTGCATCCCATCCATCTCAGGAAGGCGAATATCACAGACTACAATTCCCGGCCAGTCTCTGGTGAGAAACTCCAACCCTTCTTC
>CAXMTO010000382.1:0-9626 GCA_964196355.1 uncultured Myxococcota bacterium | reverse complement strand
AACTGCATATTGAAAAGTCAAATGCCGATTCATTGTTTCAAGTAGCATCCCAGTTTAACCTACTAGAAATGGTGTCTCCCGATGTTACGCCAGAACAGGGAATTGGAGGCTATGAATATGATCAGACACAAGGGCCAGCATGCGCAATAGCGGCAGGTGCAGGAACGATTTATCGGAACTACTTCGTAGATGTTAATGGAGAGATCGGTCAAACTTCTAATAATCAGATAGACTGTCTTGCCGATATCGGTGCAGCGTTAGGAAACGCAGATAAACATCTTTGGGAAATGAAAAATGGTTATGCTTTAGCCACAGAACAAGGATTATTAGAAATTACATATAAAATCAAATCATTAACAGAACCTGAGATTGATGATATACGAAAGTTGTTACGTATCGGAGTTCAGTGGAATACAGAAGTAACGTTAAACAATTCAAAACAAACAGTTACACAATCATATAACTCAGCCGTGCCAGTTGCATATTCACAGCACTCATCAGAACTTTGGGAAGGATTTGCTCGTATTGTTTTAGAGGCATCGTATGAAGCAACCATCTGTACAGGTATTTTGAATTATTTTAACACAGGGAATAATAAAGTTTTTCTCACACTTATCGGAGGCGGTGCGTTTGGCAATGAAAGATCCTGGATAACAAACGCAATTAGCCGTTCTTTGAATCGATATAAGCATTCAGGGCTTGACGTGATCATTGTAAGTCATGGAAACTCAAATGCTCATGTTCAGGAACTGATCTACCAATTTGAAATCGGGAAATAGGCGAAAAGAAAACGATAGAAGAGTAGGGATATTCTATAATTTAGCATTAGCCAGCAAAATAAATCCTAACTCATAGGAGGGCCGGAGAGGGTCACAAATTAACACGGCTGAAGAATCTACAGATTAGGACAAAATACACAAAGGTGGAGCAATGGTACAAGGCTTTGGATGAGGCTGGGGGGAAACGAGTGGATGGCTTTCTTGCTGAGAGATATGGCGGCTGAAAAATTATGTGACTTCGAGGTGTTGGTATACTCAGGAATTCTAGATTATATTTAACAAAACACTTAAATTTCAAGTTGACAAGGTGTTGACCTGCGACTATATAGGCATATGCACATAAATGGGCCATAGCTGTATTACCATGAACATTCTTCAAAAGGTGGAAATCATGTCGTCCTATAAAGTTGCAGTACCTTCCAACAATCCTGGTGGAGTGGAAGCTAGTCGTTCAGATCATTTCGGCCATTCTGATGTATTTACTTTGCTTGAAGTTGAAAACAATAAAGTCATCGGTATAAGTACCCATGAAAATGTTGCTCATGATTCAGGTGGCTGCATGGCCCCTGTTCGTACCTTAGCAGAAGCTGGTGTAAAAAAGATGGTTGTTGGTGGGATGGGTGCAATGCCCCTGGCAATTTGTTCTGAGATTGGCCTGAAAGTCTATTTTGCTGAAAAAAATGAGTATGCCTTGGTGGGCGATGTTGCTTCTGCTTTTGTAGAAGGAAAGCTTCCGGAAATGAATTCTGATCAAGCCTGTAACGGAGGGAGCAATTGCCATCATTAAGGCTAAATAAGTACTCCTGTCCTTATCTTGCCCCCAGCCTAGTAAACCTCGACAAGTTGAGGTGTTTGAGAACAGCAGAAGATTAGCGGCATTGCTGGCTCATGGCTGGGTGTATACACTTCATTGTTCAATGATTTTTTAATGGCCGAGCCTAAGAGCCGCTTAAGACACAACATACCTGCTTTGAGAATCGTATCAATGCTGGAGGGGATGGAAGGAAGGGGCAGTAAATAGCTCTGGCTTGTTCTGGCTGATTTGCGCAAAAATTTCGAATTCGAACAGGTTTCCAATTTGAAAATAACTATCTCCTTTTGTGTTCAGAGTGAGTGTCTACGCATCAAATTCCGGCTGTGTCATTTGGGTCGTAAACTGGTCAGTCATCTTCAGAGACTATCTGCAAACATCTGCCCCCCCAGTAGCATTGAATATGGTCTCTATGATTTGCCTAACATTTTCACTAAAGTGTCCTGCAAACATAATCTGGAAACATCAATAATTTCAAATAATCCATTTGCCGCTACGGTTTTGGAAAACACATTTAAATTTTACAGGGGCCAGAATACTCCATTTCTTGCAAGATTTTGGCTATGATCAAATCCAAACTGATCAGGAAACAAGCTCAACTGAACATATCGCTTTGCCTATTAGCCCTGCCACTGGATTCATCCCTGGTTGTGTGGCACATATTTGTAACCATATGTTGGGTATGTTCAGAGAGGACTTTCGACTTTCCATCTCTCCTCTCTTAATATTAATATGTGTTGTGGTGGGAAATATGAGAAGAAAAGTAATAAATGGACACTATTTTCCATATGTTGTGGCTTAATACAGACATTAGTGGAAAAAATGGCCAGTTATAAGGTAGTATTATGGACATTGTCCATGTATTAACACTGTTAGCCTTTATCAAAAACATTGCTATTCCCAAAAAAACATGACAAAACATACTCTTATCAGAGGAAGAAATGGTAATGACACATAGCAAAACAAACGAGCTTAACCGGATAGAAAAACGAGCTATTGCAGCCTTGGCGGTTGCCCCTATTATTCTAGCTGTAGCCCAACGAATTGGAAAGGAAGAAGCTCTTGCAATTTTACAGGAGGTCAATGAAAAAGAAGCTTTCCAGCGTGGTGAATCCTTTAGAAACCAACTTGGAAAAACAGGGATTCCTGAATTAGTTGAAGATGTAGCCACATGGGGCGTAGGGGGTGTGCTAGAAATGGAGGTTCTAGAACAAACTTCCGAGACGTATCATTTCAATATAACTCGCTGCCCGTATTATGAAAAATACCGTGAGTTAAGGCTTACGGAGTACGGTGTAGCTTTATCTTGCTGCCGTGACAAACCATTTGCTCGCGGCTTTCATCCTCAACTGAAGCTTGAACGTTCACAAACAATCATGGAAGGAGCAGATTATTGCGATTTTCGCTACTCTTTTCGTTCAAGTAAATAAATACATTTACAAAATAAAGAGGTTAACCAATCGGTCAACACGGAACAACGCATGAAAACAGAGGAATTAGGTAATTCGAAATTACTAAATCTGCTTTTTAAGCCGGCAGGGATGTTGATGGGGAGTAGGGCTAGAAAATGGTTAATGAACCCAGTGAGTACTTTAAAGATAGCTGAGGTACAACCTGGTCAAACTGTGTTAGAGGTGGGGTGTGGCACTGGATTTTTCACGATACCAGCAGCCCAAATGGTTGGCGAGCAAGGAAGCATTGTAGCGTTGGACGCGTCCTCAGCGTTTCTCGAAGTGGTCGCGAGAAAAGTCCAAGAGGAAAAAATAAATAACGTTCATATTATGCAGCGTGATGCTCTTAACACCGGCTTAGAAAACGCGAGTATAGATAAAGTACTGCTATTTGGGATAATCCCTTTTCCCTTGCTGCCCTTAGATAAATTACTTCCTGAAATGCATCGGGTACTAAAACCAGAAGCAACCATATCAGTTTGGCTCTTTCCTCCGATTGTTCATAGCTGGGTACCAAGAGTGATTTCTAAGTCTGGGCTTTTTGAACAATCTAACGGGCGAAGCAATGTTTACAATTTTGTGTGGAAACAATGCTAGGCATAACGAAGCGGTGCACACGGAACAATTTACCCTTTGCCTGAAAAGCAGCAAAGACCAAATTGTCCGGGGGCCTTTGCGTTAGAACTCAACAAAAAAAACGACCTAGGAAGGAAACATTATTATGACTGAAAACAAACCCATCATCAGGCTGTTTTTTGCAAAAATGAAGGATGCATTTATTGATCTGCCTGAAGAAGAAAAAATGGCGTTCATGCGTAAGGATCGCGAAAACCTGGACGAACTCGGGATGAAAGCCGTGTCTATGGTAGATTGTCACTGGTCAAACGAAGAGTGGGATTATATTGGGGTCGAGCAGTGGCCTTCGATGGAGGCCATTGAAATACGCGAGCGATTCGAAAAGGAAGAACTGGAAATATTCAAGTATGTTGATTCGAAAACCTATCTGGGTACTCCTGAATCCTTTGACGAATATGGTAAGGAGTGAGATCCAAATTTATTGGTTTGCTTAGCTTAGTTAAAAAAAATTAAAAGAGAGGCAGAGAATAATGCCAATTGTAAATATTAAAACCATAAAAGGTCTTCTGACAAAAGAAAAGAAAGCAGAATTGCATAAAAAAATTACGGATGTAATGGTTGAAATTGAAGGCAATGGCAATAGCTCTTTCGCTCAATTTGTTGTAATAGAAATACAGGAAGAGGAGCCTGAAAACTTCAGCATGGGCGGACAGCAAGTATCGTTAGAATTAATTGAAAAAATGTCCAGGAAAATATAGCATTCCCAAATCATCCGGCTTCTGTAAATTTCTAACCAAACACTGCAAGGGACTTGCTAACACGGTGTTTGATTTTAACGGGTTACTATTTAAAATCATTTTTAAAGCTCAAATGGCTTGCTCTTAATCCCGCAATCCCCTGTCATTATAATGTTTCTTTCTTCTGGATCAAGAATATAAACCCGGCAAATGATCAATTTTTCAAGCGTGAAGTAGAGAGAATGGGAATTGAATGCTCTATTATGCATTATGGTAATGAGATAAAAGTTTAATTCTTTATTTTTGTAAAATATTTGTGGAGGCGTTATGAAAGTGGAAGAATTAGAAAAATACGGGGCAAAGCTCGAAATGCCAAAAGACGCAATGAAAGAACAATCCAAGATAATGCTAAGGGCTTTACGCAGGAAATTCGGAATAATTGGAATGTTGGGAGTTTTTAAAGACCTCTTTTTTTTTCAAAGAAAATTACGAAAAGACTATCCTGAAACACTCAAGAAAGTATCTGCCATGGGTGAAGTGATGGAAAAGGAGCTATTCACATTTTCCGGGATGTTTTTAGCATTAGCCAAAAGGCTTGGAAGGGAAAATGCTTATGAGTTTTTTAAAACTGAGGTTATGAACGAAATCGCAAAAACATCCATGGCTTCACTTTATCAACTTAGTGATTTAAAAAAGTGTGAAGGCAATGTTTTTGAGAATTTCAAAAAAATGAATATTGCAATGTTTGAAAGAACAACAAAAGACGGCACATGGTTAATGGAAAGTTATCAGGATGAAAAGGACAAACTCACTATAAAAGTCACAACCTGTACGAACATTGAGCTATTCAATGAACTAAATGTACCTGAACTTGGTAAATTTGGGTGTGATCACGATTTGGCGGGATATCCTCTTATTGAAAAAGATGTGGATTGTGATTTCCGAAGATTAAGCACGATAGCAAACGGCAATGGTTATTGCCTCTTTGAGTTTTATCGCCGGGGAACTGCCCCGGATAATGCGCATCTGAATATTTAGGAGTTTAATATGAATAATGTATTAGTAGCAGGAGCTACCGGCTATCTGGACCATTATTTGATAAAAGAGCTCAAAAAATAAAACTACCGGGTGCGGGCTCTGGCCAGAAATGCAATTAAATTAGATAACTTGAATGAACACTTCGATGAAGTGTTTGGAGCTGAAGTAACAAAACCGGAAACCTTAACCGGGATTTGCGAAGGTATTGATGTTGTCATTTCTTCTATAGGGATTACCAGACAAAAAGATGGATTAACCTATATGGATGTGGATTATCAAGGCAATAAGAACCTGTTGGATTTAGCAATAAAAAGTAATATTTCGAAATTTATTGATGTTTCCAGAACATTTCTCATTGCACCAGAAAGTGCATTCGCAATGTCTATACCCTTCGGCTAATATAGTTCACAATAACATATCGGTTTAGTGTAAAGGGAACATTGAAATTTTATTAATAGGAAAAGGATTATAGGTGGAGCTGTGGCGTAAATTATTGGCAGTTGTAATTGTGGTAGTTGGGATTACCGGAATGCTGGTAATCACCCAGTTTGTTTTACGAGGATCAATATTCTAACATTTATAGAACTTTGCAGTAGGTATCAATACTTGTTAGCATCCTTGCAAATGGATATAATTACTTCATGGTTAAACGGCAAAAATTGCGACATGGGTTAATTCTCTTTTCATTCTTCCTGTTTCCTGCGACGTTTTATTATCTCTCACCCGTTTTGATCCTAGAGGCAGCAAGTTATGGCATTATAAATGGCAGCTTTGTAGTTTTTGGACTGCTATTTTTATCGGCCCTTGTACTCGGTCGAGGGTGGTGCGGATGGCTCTGTCCGGCTGCTGGTTGCCAAGAAGCTCTCTTTAAGGCACGAAATAAAAAGGTTCACAAAGGTAATTGGATAAAGTGGGTGATTTGGTTCCCGTGGATTGGTAGCATTGCCACATTGGCAGCTAAAGCTGGTGGGTACTCCGAAGTTGATCCGCTGTTTAAAACTGTATATGGTTTTTCAGTTACTGATCTTCAATCATGTATAGCCTATTTTGTTGTACTTTTTATCCTTATCATCCTGCCAGGGTTAATTTTTGGTCGGCGTTCTTTTTGCCACCATCTCTGTTGGATGGCACCTTTCATGATCATCGGGCGAAAGGTTGCTAATAGAACAAAAATGACATCACTAAAGCTTGCTGTAGAAAGTGAAAAATGCGTTCACTGTCACCGCTGCACCGAACACTGTCCGATGAGCCTGCCTGTTGAAGTAATGGTGGAGTCTGGAAAGATGGAGCATTCGGAATGCATCCTTTGCGGCACCTGTGCCGATACTTGCAATGCAAAGACCCTTTCACTAAGATTCAAATAGGGACAATACCAACTCGCAAACAAATCTATCAGAAATAGTCTTAAATTGCAGAAGCACCAAGTCGATTAAGATTGTCAATAGCCATTTAAATATCGTACAGTTCACGAAATCCTGTTTAGTAACCGATTGATTCTGTTAGAATATCCTGTCCAATCATCCTCTGATTGTCTGATATTCAATTTCGGGACAATAACTTGTTAACAAAACTAACTAATAAGGGAAACGGCTTTGCCTGAAGCAACTCTAAAAACAGATAGATATAGGATATTAATCGCATGCACAATTAATCTGCTTGCAGTTTCTACTGTATTTATGACGCAATCAATTTTTCTAGAACTTTCTGAATCCTTTAAGATAGACATCACTCAGGCACGCTTTTCATTCAGCATTGTTTCATTATTTTACGCCGCTGCCTTTTTTTTTCTTGGTCCTGCCGCAGATAAATTTGACTTACCCAAAATTGCTGTAACCGGGCTTTTTTTGCTGGCAATTACAGTTTTCTACTCATCTTATGCTGCAAGTTTCAATTTGTTTATAATAGCCATGGCTTTAATGGGAATTTGCGCCGCATTAATTCCAGCATCAATGTTCCCGTACATAGCGAAGACCTCTCCAAGAAAAAAAATTGGTATTTATATGGGATCAATTGTTGCCTCTGGAACGTTAGGTGTTATTCTCGGCAGAGTTTCAATGGGCGTTCTGACGTCCATTATCGGTTGGCAGGTTTCATTTAGAATTGTTTCTTTTGTTCTTTTTTTTCTTGCAGCGTTAACTTTTCTTTCTCTTGTTGAAAAGGATGATGAAAATTCAAAAAATCATCAAGAGTTAACCAGATTATATGCAAATTCAATACGGCTGCTTTTCGATCCAAAAATTTTATCACTGCTACTGGCCGGATTCAGCCTGTTTGTTGGATTTCTCGGAATGGTTACTTTTTTAACATACAGGTTAATAGCACCTCCTTTTAACTTTTCATCGGGTGAGGTAGGCTGGATAAGTTTTGCAGGAATTACCGCACTAATCGCACCCTTTGCCGGAAATCTTTCTCAGAGAATTGGAACTAACAAAATTATAATCTCGAGTTTATTGGTTTGTCTGGTGTCTTTCCAGCTTATGGGCTGGTTCCAATCAATTACATTAACCGTATTCGGTTTGCTATTGCTTTTCTTAGGTGTTTATGCCTTCCAGCCATTACTGTTTTTACTCGTTGGGCAAAATGTACCAAAAGAATCTATAGGAAGCGCCTCATCTCTTTACATTTTATTTTGCATCGGGGGCGGAAGCCTTTCTTCTATTTTTTTAGGTCCTGTTTGGCATTCATATGGCTGGTATGGCATTACCACAATTTGTTCTATTTCAGTTTTGATATCTCTATTAATAGTGTTGATTATTACTTTGAAAGAACAGAATGCAGAAGGAGGACATTAATGATTGCTGCATCAAAAATTATTAATGTATCAGGCTCTAACAACAGGTTGCCCCTGGCTTTCCCGCCGGGCATTGTTGTAACACGAGGGAATCACTATGTTTCAGAAACTTCAACTAACATTTTTTATTGTTTCCCTAATATTATTTCCTCTGGGTGAAGTTCAGGCTTCCAGCGGGACTGCTAGACCTGCGGCCTATCAGCCACTTATTTAAAACGTTGGGCTTAAAAGGATACTCAGATGCGGACAGGAGGGCCGAGCAAGACTGCGCGCAAAGTCGCCTTGAACATTGTAACACTAGGAGCAAAGCGCGGAATGGAGAAGGTCCTTCCTCCCGGCATTGTTGACGCAACAGCAAAGCTGCTCGTAGGCTCCGGTGTCGTCGGTCGGAGAGCCGTCGGTTTCTCGCGTTCGCGAATGGCGGTAGGCATCTATCTGGCGTTCGACTGGATGATGCCCGGGCAATTTGAGGCCTTTGCCCATCGAAAGGCATTCTGTGAACGGCAGGTGAGGAAAGGCATTGAAGCCGGAGCCAGCCAGATCCTCGTGCTCGGCGCTGGATATGATACACTCGGTTGGCGATTGGCACCGGAGTTCACCAGTGTGACGTTCTTTGAAATCGATCATCCCACGACTGCCCGACTCAAGGCAATTGGAATCGAGGCAATGGGGCAGCCACCCAACCTCCACCTTATAGCAGAGGACCTCGGCGGGCAACAACTCGTAGATATCCTACGAGCCGATGCGACATGGGATTCTACCGCACCAACGGTCATTGTTGCAGAAGGTCTGCTGATGTACCTGCCTCCCGTAGCCGTCGCGACGTTGTTCGAACAATGTGCGATAGTCACCGGTGTCGGCAGTCGCATTGTCTTTACATATGTCGATAAACATACCGATGGGAGACCCGACGCCGGTCCCTGGACGTGGCTGGTTCTGTGGATTCTAAAGGTTAGCGGAGAGCCGTGGCTGTGGAGCATACATCCCGAAGAACTCGGCTCGTTCCTAAAGGAGAGAAACTGGATAATCACTCCTGATCAGCGAGAATCGTCTGACAGTTGTGGGGTTGAGCTCTCTGGAGTTGCAATAAAGTGAAAAAGCCCAGTCGCTTAAGCGGACGCCTTAACGGCGCCGCTTAGCTCAACGCTATGCTTAAGAAATGAGGAGAATTATGGACTATAAACACATGACAGCACCTTGCGGTTTGCCTTGCTTTGAATGCATGTTTTTTTTGGCGAACTCCGATGAAGAAAAAAGGCAGATGATCGCACAAGATCATGGCATTCCTCCTGAACAGGCTTCATGTAAAGGATGCAGAGACGAAAGGGGCAAATGCGGCATCAACCCAATGCCTTGCCGGGTTTATCCATGTGCCGAGGAAAAAGGGGTTAGATTCT
This sequence comes from uncultured Myxococcota bacterium, assembly GCA_964196355.1. GTDB lineage: Bacteria > Desulfobacterota > Desulfobulbia > Desulfobulbales > Desulfocapsaceae > Desulfomarina. The sequence continues at coordinate 46 of CAXMTO010000382.1, read as the reverse complement.
GTTACGAATGTTCGGATTTCCCTTGTGACTTTCTCCATCCTTATGC
>CAXMTO010000381.1:0-5242 GCA_964196355.1 uncultured Myxococcota bacterium | reverse complement strand
ACTTTATATCTGAAAGAATCTGCGCGTTGGGCGAAGCCCTAAGCGCACGAATGCAATGAGTGCGATATTACGAAGTAATACCATTAAAAAGGATAATCAAAATGGAACGGTGTGGTTTGGATACAGCTTGACACAATAGCTGGTTACGTATGGGCTAAATAGGGTATTTGGGGCAAAGGAGGTGTCTTTTTCCGCGTAGCGGTTCAGTTCTTCCAGATTATCAATCAGCATACCTGAGTAAAACCTAACCACCCGGTGACCTTCCACCTATTGGATAAAGACCGCACTTTCTCCTGTAAATAAAGGCTAGAACGGCAATCAAGATGGCGGAAATATTATCGCAAATATTTGGAAGACGGAATTCACTTATTGTTTTTGAGAGAAGAGAAGGTTGGTTGCAGGCTGGAGGGGCGACCGTGCATATCCCTCGTATTCCTCACAACACGATAGGAAAATCGGAGGGTCTTCCCGGAAGTCAGCCTGCCGATCCTTCAAAGGGAAATGCTCTGGAAGGATCAGCATGAACCAGATAATGCTTCTACAACGAGTACCCCTAACGCATTAATGGGCGACGCTAAATCTCCGCCACTCTCAGGTCAAAGCAATTCCAATGCCTCTGTCAAATGAAATTTGTGGAGCGCTGCGTAGTCACGCTCCGATGCCCTCGGCGAGCATCCTAGCTGTTGGAGAGGGCGAGGTATTGGCCTGAGATGATGGAGGAAGATTGTGGATAGCATTTAAAGAACAGCACTGATGAGATAAAGAGGATTATCAAAAAGACAGAAGCTCTGGTTTCGCAAGTTATTGCCGAAGAGGCAGAACAGAGATGATGCTTTCGCCTTAGGAGCCTTCCGGATGCTTCGGCGGTTTCACTGGCTATTCAGAGGACAATCTCACTCGGATATAGTGCGGAGTGAGATTGTAATAATAGAATTAAGAGGTACAAACCATGGCGCTTCAACCTTTACCGCCGCACGCAATAACCGCGCTGCCAGGCTCGCAAGATGGATCACCAGCAAGATTCTTGAGGCGGAGGCCCTTGCCAATATGCTATCAATTGAAGATCGGAAAGATCACCAGATAAATATAGGAGGAATATCAGATGGCAATACCAGAAGTATGCAGCTTATGGATTGAGCAGAGGGTTGCGGAAGAAAGTGAATCTGAAAAAAGCGGCCGGGAGATTGGTCGTATAATCGCTGCCGAGGTTGAGAAGTATTTTGAGGTCAAGATTAGTCCAGAGGCTATCAGGAGCAGGGCTAAAAGGACAGTGGGTCAAAACGACCCACCCGAAGAAAACAACGAAGAATCAACAATTAACACTAATCTTGAAAAACTTGAAAAAACCCATGGCGGAGCAAGGGAGGGTTCCGGCAGAAAAAAAAGAGAAAAATCTCAAAAGGCTCACTGGAAAACTGTGGAACGAAATCTAGATTCTCTCCATAAATACATGATGGAGAACTGTCGACTCAAAGAAGAAAACATAACAAAGACAACAGCAATTCGAATAATAAATCATATCAGGGGATTGACGGTTATACAGGAACACTTTTTAGATGGGGTGGCAGATGCTGGCCAAGACTAGTAAATGATTTTATTGAGAAAAAATTAGGTGCCCTCTGATCCCAATCCAATGACATATTTTGATTTTGCTAACATTACAGCAGATTAGCCCTCCCAAAAACTTTTAAGAGGAGAATTACATTTGATTTTTAGCAAATCATAAAGGAGGGGGAATTTATCTGAGCGCTATAGGGTCAACTTGCACTCGTCTCATTGATCAACACCAGACTCTGTCTATGCCAGATCTTTTCCTTGCCGCCCCCTCCGAGGTTCTTTTCCAGTGCAGTTTAGAAAACTGTCCTTTTTTTACGAGAGCAAGTCAGCTTACAAGAACACATTTAAAAGGTACAATGTACCAAATAATATCGCAGTTTTTTTACACATCCTCACCTCAGTCTTAATCTCTTAATACGCCATATGGATAATGCCGCGTACCTCCATTCTTCTCAATCTGTCCTCCAACTTAGTATTTTTTCTGAGATACGGAGGATTTCTGTAATAACTGCCAATGACGTGGCGCAATGCATTAATTGCAAAAAATATTTCTTCGGGTGAATTTTCAAGATCAGGGCGGGTAAGGCTTTCCAGTTGAGCAAATACAATGGAGTCCGGCGGAAGAATCAAATTTCCATTGTCTATACTCTGTTTGATTCTGGTCACACCCAGGAAAAAGTTGTCTGCATCATAAGCGTGTTGCAGCCATACCTCACTATGCCTTTCCAGGGCAAAGTTGTCAAAGTCATTCTGGTAACCACACGCAAACCGTTCTTCAGGCATATTTACATAAAACTCACTGCACATTAATTGTTCTGCAATGTCGGTAATCCGACTATAAAACTTTGTTAAAGACAGGGCTTTCGACTCATATTCAGCTAAAAGGACACGAGGGCCTGCGGGAGCCCTCTCAGCAAAAAGAGGGGCCACAATATATTTTTGTCCTACAACACAGAAGTAAGCAGATCCTTTTGCAGTCGGCCAACTCACACCGCCTCGAATTTCAACGTACTTCTGAGCAGAGGTTGTGCCGTCAAACGGGTCTGTACTGGTTAGCAGAATGGTATAGTCATCCTTTCGATCAGCAGATGTTATATTAGCTGTTTTCATAGCCTCTTCTCCTGCAAATTTGGGAATAATAATTCCGGTTGATAAAAAGACAGGCAGAGGGCATCTGCCAAATCAGGTGAGCGTTTTAACACTTCTCTCATGGTTGGTTTTTGCATAACCTCAATTTTCCCATTGCGAACCTCATATGTGGGCAAAGCCAGCTCCTCGAGTAAAGCTTCATTAGGCGGCAGCATTGCTCCGGTATCGATGCGCAGCCATTCACGACATGACCACCATAATTGTGAGCGCAAGTTTTTAAATTCGCCCAGATCTGTACGTTCTGTAGGTTTGGATGCAACCTTGACAGCATTAGCCCGACAGCCGCCAATTCTCATCTGAGGGGTAACCCCGGCGCCTACACCGGTAGCATCCACATTGCAGAAACGTACTCTGCGATTTTTGTATTCAGCAGTTGCACGGTTGCCTGTAACGACGGTATCAACTCCCGACCAGGAGATTAAGTGCTCAACAAAACCGCCGTACCGAAAACAGGCCACATTTGCATCCATGCCAAATTCTCCGACGTCAAGACCCATGACGGCTCTTGTACCGGAAGGTGGTATCTCACCATGGGTTGCAACATAGGTGTCCCATCTGCTTCGTGCCAGGTCAATCCATTCACGGCTGATAAGCTGAGTACTGCCCTGGGCCGGGTATTGCCCCAGAACCATATATGAAAATGCTGGTTCCGTTACCTTATAATAGCCTTGTTTAAGAGGAGGAAAACATCGTCCAGCCTGGTCAGTGGCTATACATTTTTCAAGAAACGAAGGTAGCTCAAAGCATGTCTTATCCGGCTGCTCATTTTCAGTCAGCAGTCTGCACCATTGGTTAATCCGGCGAACAGTCACATCTCTGGTTACGGCACCCGGAATATGATCTTCACCAGTCAGGACGTTTGGATGATTAAGTGCTGACAGTTCGACCACCTTGGCCCTGCCGTCACGTTCCAATCTATAGGTATGACCTTGTTCAGCACGGGGATTAAACATGCAGAGCAACCGTGCATGACCACCTGACATACACGATTCAATACCCTTGAACACCTCGTCGGGGATACCGTCTGCTTCGTCACAGAGGAACAGGAGGTTAGGACTGTGCTTTCCGGAGAAACGGGCCTCTTTCTGTGATGCTGTACCGCTTGCCGGAATGGAAACACCCGTGAGAAAATCAATAGCACTTTTGGCGATGTGCAGCGTCTTTATGTCAATGCCTTCAAAGAGCCCGGAGTTCTTTTCAGTGAGTGAGCCTATCTCACCCCAGAGTAATCGTCGCAGGTTCCCTTCCGGTGGTGCGGCACATGAATACACCTGGCACTCATCAAAACAGAGCAGCCACCAGATAGCCAACCTGGCGGCAATAAAGGTTTTACCTACTGCGTTCCCGGACTTGGCAATGACAACCGGATGGTCACGTACCGCCTCCATCAAGGTGAACATATCGGGAGTTAAGGTCTCTTTTAGGATATCCTTTGCAAAGCCGGCTGGGTCATTACGGTACTGTGAATAGTCCTGACTGCTACCTTCCGAAAACTGGTCGTTCAGCCTGTCCAAAAAACCACTCATCATATCGTCATGTTTTCTGTTTACATAATCCTGCATGGTATCACCTGAATGTCACAGCGTTGCGGACAGCAGATCTGGAATTAAGCTCATTCAGAATCTTCTTCCTGATCTCCGGATCCACTTGGCCGATTACGGTTAAAACGGTATCCTGAAATTCTGCAGCCGCCCGAACGTCCCACATGGTTTGGAACAATTCCAGCTGCAGCTTGAGCTGGTTTCTGATTTCAGCCATAATTTTGATGGTGTCCTGGGTATCTATCTCGGCTTCATCAAGCAGCTCATTTGCACGCCTGTTGATTTTCTCCAACTGCTTGAAGGTATCAATCTTGTTGTCTATTATCTTGTCGATCCGGCCGGCTACCATAGCATGGGTGGTCTGACCCTTCAGCGTGCGTAATCGTTTACAGACAGCGGCAGGAGTGACTCCGAACTTACGGGCTATATCAGCCTGCGGAACACCGTCATTAACCATCCGGAACATGGTAGAATCGTTGATTTTTCCTTTTTGCATGTCAATTTCTCGGTTAATTGTGGTTAATAGTTAACTTTGTTCCTCGTGAGGCGTTGCAGCCTTATTCAAAGAATTCCGTGTATTATTTATTGCCAATTCGTTTTTTAAGTATCTTCTGCCAGCGGCCCCAGTTTCTTGAATTTCCCTCGGTTACATATTTTTCAAAGAGAGTATCCCTACAACGCAATATATACATATAGGTATTGACTAAATTAATACATTTGTGCTATTTTGGTAACAAAACCAACAAGGGAGGTGGGTTATGTTGCCAGAAATACGTCAGTTGGATTATCTGTATGATGTACCGAAGTTTGAGTTAAATCGAGACGACATACCTGATATTGCTCAGGAACTGAAGGGTTTTCATGAAAATTTCGCTGATTGCTTCTACAGGAGCGAATCGCGGAATAATTTTTATCGATATATGGCTGGACAATTTAGTCCGATAGAACGAAAATCCATTGAGCCCATAGCCTTTGCCATTGAAGGTGCTAACGTT
>CAXMTO010000380.1:0-16413 GCA_964196355.1 uncultured Myxococcota bacterium | reverse complement strand
TTTAAGTTTCTAACTTCGATCCACACTCCAGATTACTTGTTTTTATGACAGGGTTTGAGGAGTAAGGCACTAACACCGGTTAACGATAAAAATTCCTGCACACTTTTCAGTACGAGCTTGATGGGTATAAGTACCATGGTGGTATATGTAACCACATAATTTTAATTTACATTCCTCAGTTTCTTGTTTTTTATTGCAGTGTTTATGGAGTAAGGTACTAATAATACAAAAGCCATAGATTTTGATACATTTTCATCAACTAGCCCGGATTTGTCACCAACAAAGTTTTTCGCAGGTCGAGGCGCCGGGCATGAAGTTGTAGTAAGCTACTGCAAATGCTCGGAAACGAAGCAGCTGCGGAAAAATATGTTGGCCCGAAGGGTGAACTTTTATAATTCGATATTGAGTTAATAAACTGAGTTGAGACGAAGACGCATTATGTACAATTATTAATCTTGCTGGAGGTTGTCAATGAAAATGCTTTGTCCACACTGCGGGGTAAAGGGTGCTGCAGATGATTCATATAGAGGAAAAATGGTTAAATGCCCAAAGTGTGAGACCGTATTCGAGGTATTTCCCGAGGAAAAAACATCTGTTTTTGAAAGTACACAAGCATCAGCAACACTATCCCCAGTAGAGTCAGAAACTCTGGATATAAATGAATCTCAGGGCGCCAAGACGCTGAAAATGCTTTGCCCACACTGCGGAGTTAGAGGTAGTGCAGACGATTCATATAGAGGAAAAATGGTTAAATGTCCGAAGTGTGAAACCATTTTTGAGGTTTCTCCTGAAGGGGAATCCCTGCCTGAAAGAGCACAAACACCGCCCGTATTATCTCCATTTGAGCCAAAAGAGCAGGATATAACTGAATCCCCGGATGGGATGATATTTGGAGCAGATGATCAATATGAACATGTCTCTGCCTCTCTGGAAATCGAAGATATTGACGAGGCTGTATCAGAAATTCCGGCTCTGGAAGCTGAACTCCAGCAAGAGCCTGTGGAAGCTCTGCAATGGTCTGATATCGCCGACGACCTTGATCTGAGTTCTCTAGAAACAGATCAAACAGATGAAACCACTGCAGACACACCTTTAGAAGAGCCGGAAGTATCTTACTCAGTTGAACAGGAAAAAACTCTTTATGATGCTTCTGTGCCGAGACCTGATGTGGCCTCAACACTCCGTGCCAGAGGATTTATAGGAAATGATCCAAACCTGACCGATTCGCTTTCCCCTCGCTCAGATTTCTCCATTTTAGGCGTAATTAAAGATGCCTGGAGAGAGACAAAGGGAGCTAAAGCATCTATCCTGGCCGGGACCATTGTCATGTGCCTTGTGATGTTTCTAATAGGGGCGGCAGGAACCTTCCTGGGCTTTGATCCGGCGACCATGGCAGGAGTGGTGATCAGTATCGTGGTTCAGATTCTACTCACTCTGCTCTCTGTCATTTTCACAGCCGGTTTGCTTTATATGGGCGTGAGAAAGGTGTCAGGTGACGAAATCTCCTGGAAAATGGTCTTCAAAGGGTTTTCCTTTACCGGCCAGATTGTGGTGGCAACTGTACTTCAGACGATACTTATAGGAATCGGTTTACTTCTCCTGGTCCTTCCCGGTATCTATCTTGTTATCGGTTATGGACTTACTTTGCCGCTTATTCTGGATCGGGAAATGTCAGCATGGGAAGCCATGGAAACGTCCAGAAAGGCAATCCATAAGGTGTGGTGGAAAGTAGCAGGAGCTTTTTTTCTGATGAGTTTCATCTACGCTGTTTCTACCATTCCTCTGGGAATTGGTCTTATCTGGACAGTGCCAATGTTTGCAGTTCTGATAGGTGTAGTGTATCGCTGCCTGCTCGGTGTAGAAAAAAATCGTCAGTAAGTTACTTTCACTGTTACTGACAGGAGGCAATATGGGAATTGTGTCTTCGCCTTTGTTTTGGCTTATTATCGGGGTAATACTGCTCTTTCTCGAGCTCACTCTACCCGGCTTTGTACTCTTCTTTTTTGGTTTGGGGGCACTGGTCACGTCTCTTGGAGCGTATGTTTTTGAGTTGAGTCTCAGCTGGCAGTTGGCTCTGTTTATCTTTGCGTCCCTGATTTCTCTCTTTTCATTGCGAAATGTAATTCAAAAGAAATTCCTGCAATCCTCCCCGGATGCGGATGATGAGGATGTCGTCCTCGTCGGCGCCGGAGAAAGAGGGGTTGTTGTTAATGAAATTCAGCCACCCGCAGAGGGGAGAATTAAATACTCCGGATCTTCCTGGAGAGCCACGGCTGACGAGAATATTGACGAGGGAGAAATCATCTCCGTAGTGTATCAGAAGGGGCTCGTCGTACACGTTGAAAAAGTGTAGATCTCGTATCGTTCCCAAATGAAGGAGCCACAGTACGCCCCCGACGGGCTGGATTCTTTTGAGAACCCCCCTTGAGGGGTACAAAAAAAGAAATTTAAGAGTAAGGCACCAAATTAAAAAATTGAAATCAGCAGGGAGATAATATGGAACAGAACTTAATTGCACTAGGTGTTATCTTATTATTGGTTGTCGTTGTAATGGTCAAGACTGCTGTGATTGTACCCCAGCGGTCCGAATTTGTGGTGCAGAGACTTGGAAAATACAGAACGACCCTGACGGCGGGGTTCCATGTCCTTTTTCCGTTTATAGATGTAGTCGCCTATAAACGGAGTCTGAAAGAAGAACCGATGGATATCGGAGCCCAGACCTGTATTACGGCCGATAATGTTACACTGGAAGTTGATGGTATTTTGTATCTTCAGGTAGTGAATTCGAAACAGTCGGCATATGGTATTGATAACTATCACTTTGCAGCTACTCAGCTTGCCCAGACAAGTTTGCGCTCAGCCATCGGTAAAATTTCGCTTGATAATACCTTTGAGGCCAGGGAAACTTTGAACGGGCAGGTCGTTATGGCTCTTGACGAGGCAGCCTCAAACTGGGGAATCAAAGTCCTTCGATACGAAATAAAAGACATTCAGCCGCCCAGGACCGTGCTCGAGGCCATGGAAAAACAGATGAAGGCGGAAAGGGAGAAACGAGCTGAAATAGCCAGGTCCGAGGGACAAAAGCAGGCAACGCTTAACCAGGCGGAGGCTGAGCGAGGAGAGGCAATTTTTCTTTCTGAAGGAGAGAAAACAAAACGGATCAACGAGGCGGAAGGTAGGGCGCAGGAGATTCTTATGGTGGCAGAGGCAACCTCTAAAGGAATCAGTATGGTTGGTGAGGCGTTGGCGTCTCCAGGTGGAAAAGAAGCCGCAAATCTGGAGGTGGCCAAACAGTATCTCAAAGAATTCGGGAAACTGGCCAGAGAAAATAATACTATGATTGTTCCGGGAAATCTCACAGATCTCAGTAGCATGGTTGCCTCGGCAATGGCGACCTTTGAACATGTGGGTAAAAAAACAGTTCCAACTGAAGCTGAAACAGAGGTACGTTTTAGCGGATGATGCATTCTCCCCGTCGCTCATACCCCTTCATTCATCTCTTGATGGTGGTATGCGCGACACTGGTTTCCACCTCTTTTATCGTAGGAGCTGCAATCACTGCGGATCTTGATCCAGCGGTTCTGACTTTTGTACGTTTTGGTATCGCTTCTATTCTTTTCGGACCTTGGGTCTACTATAAATACGGGGCAACTTTTTCCCTTTCTCTTTTCCTGCGTTGCAGTCTGATAAGCAGCTGTCTTGTCGTTTTTTTCTGGTGTATGTTTCTTTCTCTGAGATATACAACGGCTCTGAATACCAGTGTGATTTTCACTCTGGTACCGTCAATCTCAGGTTTTTACGCTCTGTTTCTTGTAAGAGAGAGGTTGAGGAGAGAGCAGTTCATCGCTCTTGGCTGTGGAATGATAGGAGCGATATGGGTTATTTTTCGTGGTGATTTGGCAGCTTTTCTTGCGATGGAATGGAATAAGGGGGACCTTATCTTTCTGGCCGGAGGATTTGCCATGGGTCTTTATACGCCACTTGTGCGGTTGCTGCACAGAGATGAGCCCATGGCGGTGATGACTTTTTGGGTGTTGGTTACCGGCAGTCTCTGGCTTCTCTTCTTTAACGCCAATAATCTCCTCACCGTGGTGTGGGGCAATGTTCCTGTGAGGGTTTGGGTTGGAGTGGGTTATCTTGCCGTGTTTACAACGATTATAACTTTTTTTCTAACCCAGTATGCCATCCCGTATCTTGGGCCGACACGGGTGATGTCCTATTCCTACCTCTACCCCGGACTGGTCCTGTTGATTCAACTGGCACTGGGGCATGGCCTCCCGTCACCTGCTGTCATACCCGGTGTTGTTATAGTTCTGGCCGCCATGTTTATAATTCAATATTCCGGGAAGTGAATTGTTTTCGAATCTGAATAGTTCAGAAGGTTGTTCTGGAATAGACCTGCTCCTTCCAATTGTTCCGCGCGGGAAGGTCATGGGGTGGAGTTTGCCTCCTGTTGGACCAGATTCAGGTAGAGATCGCCACGACCGTAAGGACCCTGGCCCCCTTTGTTCTTTATTCGGAGCTTTTGCCCGTCTTTACTGCCGGGAGGGATTATAACCTTCAGGGTTTGTTCTTTTCCATCCGTGTAAGTAACAACGTGTATCGTCTTTCCCTGCTCCATCTCTTTTGTAGTCAAAGGTGTCTGGTAGGTTGTATGGTATTGTTGTAACTGATCTTTCAGGTCAGGGCTTCCCGCTTTCCCATGTGCATTTTTCTGTTGGCCAAGCCCAAGCAGAGAACCTACTTTGCCAGTTACGGATTTGAGGAGCGAGGGATTGGCGGAGATTTTTCTGGTTGCCTTGGAGATCATCGGACCCGCAATGGATCCAAATAGAAAGATTCCACCGATAAAAACAGATCCTTTTCCGCTAAAAAAACTCTTTTTGACAAAATTTGAACTGGAGCGAAAGCCTGATCTTTTAAATTCATGCAGGAGCCCCTGGAACAGTTGCTGGAAACGAGGATCTCTGAAAAGATCGCGAAAAATATCTTCCTGACTGTATGAAAACTCACCGGAATTGTCAGCGCCGGGAAAACCGGTTCTACCACTTGTCTGGAATCTATCGTATTTGCGCCTTTTTTCAGGGTCTGCCAGGACGCCGTACGCCTCTGTTATTTCGATAAAAATTTCTTCCGCACGAGGGTTATCGGGGTTGCGGTCAGGGTGGTGCTGCATTGCCAGCTTGCGATAGTTTTTACGAATTTCTTCTTCCGTGGAAGATCTGTTTACCTGGAGTATTGTGTAATAATCTTTCATAAGAAATCTGGGCGAAGGGAGAATTATATTTACCTCTCTATTGTAAAGCGAATAGACACCAAAAACAATGCATCCTTTTTTAGTACCTTATTCTTGAACTTCTGTAATAAAAACCAAGAAACCGAGGAATGTCCTTTGAAATTATGTTGTTAGGTATATCATCAAGGTACTTATACCCATTATGCTGGTACAGAAGAGAGTGCAGGAATTTTTACCGTTAACCGGTGTTAGAGTTCGTTTCTTCCAGAAACTGTACACCTTAACTAAGTTCATAAGAATCAGTATGGTTTTTTGGAAAGTTGTACAATTTTAGAGAGTTGCCTGGCGTTGATTTTATCTTGTCTTTTCTACACAGATGCTCATTGTGAAAATAACGTGGAAAAAAAGAATAAAAGCGTTGCGACTTCTCTCTTTAATAATAAGTGTTGTGACAGTGATTGAAAACAACTTGCAGTGCAAATTCATGTTTGACCAGGGTGGAGAGCCACATATTGATTTAGGACAGGAAAAATGAAAAAACTCATTTTGGTATTGATAATAGTAGCAGTTGCTGTCAGTTTTTTTGCATTTGACATTGATAAGCTGCTCACTCTGGAAAATATCAAATCCAGTCAAGCGGATTTTGAGCAGATTAAGGCAACCTCACCTGTTCTTGTCAGCCTGGCCTTCTTTGCGCTTTATGTCCTGGTTACTGCGCTTTCTCTGCCTGGGGCAGCGCTGATGACTTTAGCTGCTGGAGCTTTTTTTGGTTTGATATGGGGGCTGGTACTGGTTTCTTTTGCCTCTACAATTGGGGCAACTCTCGCCTTTCTGGTTTCCAGATACCTGATGAGGAAGAGTGTACAGAATCGTTTTGGGGATCGGTTGGCTGCCATTAATAATGGTATTGAGACTGAGGGAGCCTTTTACCTGTTTACTCTCCGCTTGGTACCGATCTTTCCTTTTTTCCTGATCAACCTGCTTATGGGGCTGACACCTATCAAAACCTCTACCTATTACTGGGTCAGTCAGCTTGGCATGCTTGCCGGAACAGTTGTGTACATCAATGCCGGTACACAGCTTGCCGGTATTGAGAGTCTTGGTGGAATCCTCTCCCTGCCGCTTCTTCTCTCGTTTGCCCTGTTGGGAGTATTTCCGCTTCTGGCAAAGAAAATTACAGGGTGGCTAAAAAAGAAAAAGGTGTACGCAGCCTGGCAAAGGCCGAAAAGTTTTGACCGGAATCTGATCGTTATCGGCGCTGGAGCAGCAGGGCTCGTAAGCTCGTATATCGCTGCTGCTGTTAAGGCTAAAGTAACCCTGGTGGAAGCCCATAAAATGGGAGGAGATTGTCTCAACTACGGTTGTGTTCCGAGCAAGGCCCTCATTAAAAGCGCCAAAATTGTCCATCATATGAAAAATGGCGAACATTACGGCCTTGATACAACGGAGCCCAGTTTCAGATTTCAAAAGGTGATGGAGCGCGTCCATAACGTGATAGCAAAGGTGGAACCCCATGACAGTGTCGAGCGATATACCGAATTGGGGGTCGAGGTGCTGCAGGGATATGCTACCGTCGTTGACCCCTGGACAGTGGAAATAGCACTCAATAACGGTGAGAAAGCCAGCTTGACAAGTCGGGCCATTATTGTCGCTGCAGGTGCAGAGCCGTTTGTGCCCCCTTTACCCGGGATTGAAGATTCAGGCTTTCTGACTAGCGATACTCTCTGGGATGAACTCGCCGGCCATGAAGAGGTACCGGAAAAACTTGTGATTCTTGGCGGCGGGCCTATTGGCTGCGAACTTGCCCAGAGTTTTGCCCGACTCGGTTCTACGGTTCTGCAGATTCAACGGGGTGAGAGGATCATGGTCCGTGAAGACGAAGATGTCTCATTATTTGCAAAAGAGTCTCTTGAAAAGGATGGTGTCCAGGTCTTGACCGGTCATAGTGCTCTTCGCTGCGAGCGTGACGGGGATGAAAAATATATTGTTGTTGAGCATGAAGGTCTGGAAAAGAGAATACAGTACGATGTTCTTATCTGCGCTGTAGGAAGGTCTGCAAGGCTTAAAGGATACGGTCTGGAAAAACTTGGGATTCCTGTCGAGAGAACCATCGTTACAAACGAGTATCTGGAGACGATCTATCCCAATATACTCTGTGCCGGCGATGTTGCCGGGCCATACCAGTTTACCCATACAGCCGCACATCAGGCATGGTACGCAGCGGTGAACGGGCTGTTTGGTGAGTGGAAAAGGTTTAAGGCCGATTATTCTGTAATTCCCTGGACCACCTTCATCGATCCAGAAGTGGCAAGAGTCGGGGTAAATGAACAGGAAGCTGTGGAAAAGAAGATTGCCTACGAAATAACACGATTTGGTATAGACGATCTTGACAGGGCAATTGCCGATAGTGCTGACTATGGTTTTATCAAAGTTCTTACTGTGCCAGGCAAGGATAAAATTCTCGGAGTGACGATAGTCGGTGAACACGCAGGCGACCTGCTGGCGGAATTTGTCCTGGCCATGAAACATGGTCTCGGCCTCAATAAGATTCTTGGGACGATTCACACCTATCCCACTCTATCTGAGTCGAACAAGTATGTTGCAGGAGAGTGGAAAAGGGCGCATACCCCTGAGAAACTGCTGGGCTGGGTAGAACGTTATCACAACTGGAAAAGGGGGTAGTTTATGTTACGGATTCTCTGGTTGTTTTTAGCTGTCCTCGTCATTACCCCCCAGGCAAAGGCAGCTGTCTTTGATCACAGCAGATGGGATATGCTATTGAAAAAGTATGTGGTCGTGATCGCTGGAGGTCAGGTTACCGAGGTTGATTACGACGGCTTCATGGATGACAGAGACAGGTTGAAGGAGTACCTGAACAGCCTGTCAGAGGTTGACAGTGATGAATTTGACAGTTGGCCGCTGGATTTTCAGCTGGCATTTTTAATTAATGCCTATAACGGCTGGACGGTAGAGTTGATTTTAACCAAATATCCGGATCTTGAGTCCATAAAAGATCTGGGCTCATTTTTTCAGTCGCCATGGAAGAAACAAATTGCCTCTCTCCTGGGAAAGGTTCGATCTCTCGATGAAATAGAGCACAAACTTATCAGAGGCTCCGGCCGATACAACGATCCACGAATTCATTTTGCGGTTAACTGCGCAAGCATAGGATGCCCGGCCTTGCGCGATGAGGCTTACACCGGGGAGAAGCTGCAGGGGCAGCTGGCCGAGGCAGGCGAGAGGTTTCTTGCAGACCGGAAGAGGAATCGGCTGCGGGGTGAGATCCTGGAAGTTTCTTCTATTTTTAAATGGTATAGAGAAGATTTTGAGCAGGGATGGCTTGGTATACAATCTCTGGGCGAGTTTTTTGTCAGCCATAGCCTGACGTTAGGTATTGCCGAAAAGATGGCGGAAAAAATAAAGGCTGGCGAAGTTAAAATTGATTTCCTTGACTATGACTGGTCGCTTAACCGCAAGAAGTAAGGGATATCAGAACTGAAGCTCTGATATCCCTCTGAATGGCAACCGGCCGTCTCTGGATGTGCTCGTCAGTGTTTTGCCGATTAACGTTTTATTACCATGGCCATACCCATGCCGCCGCCTATGCACATGGAGATGAGGCCGCTACTGTAATTTTTCCTCTCCATCTGGTACATGCCGGTGACCATCTGGCGTGCTCCTGTGCAGCCGATCGGGTGACCCAGAGAGATGCCGCTGCCAAGTTCATTGGGCTTGTCGACTGCAATACCGAGCTCTCTCATGCAGCCTATAGCCTGGGCGGCAAAGGCTTCGTTAAGCTCTATCATGTCAATATCATCAATTGTTAAACCAGTTTTTCTGAGCACCTTGTTGATTGCCGGTACGGGCCCAAGGCCCATATAGGCGGGATCCAATCCTCCTGCACCAAAGGCTTCGATGGAGACAATCGGAGTCAGGCCGAGATCGTCGGCTTTTTCCCGGCTCATCATCAGGACTGCGGCACCACCGTCGTTGATACCCGAGGCATTGCCGGCAGTGACAGAACCGTCTCTCTTAAAAGCAGGGCGTAATTTGGACATCTTTTCCATGTCTGTTTCCATCGGCCGTTCGTCTGTATCGACAATTGTGTCACCCCTGCGATTTTTTATCAGCACTTCGGTGATTTCATCTTTGAAAGTGCCATTTTGTACGGCCGCAAAAGCACGATTATGGCTGAGCACAGCCAGCTCATCCTGTTCCTGGCGGCTGATGCCGTATTTGGCTACAATGTTTTCAGCTGTGATACCCATATGGTATCCATAGAAAATCTCATACAACCCGTCGTAAACCATGAGATCGCGAATTTCACCGGTTCCGCTGAGTTCCATTCTATGACCCCATCTCGCTTTCGGCAGGGCCATCGGGGCGTTGCTCATTGACTCCTGCCCACCTGCAACTATAACCTCGGCCTCACCTGTCATGATTGAACTCGCGCCGAGGGCTATGGCTTTAAGGCCGGAGCCGCATATCTTGTTAATTGTATAAGCGGGTGTTTCTTTCAGGTAGCCTGCTCGGATCATCGCCTGTCTTGCTGAGTTCTGACCTTGCCCGGCCTGCAGAACGTTGCCCATTATTACTTCGTCAATGATTATTGGTTTCAGGGTTTCATCCCAGTCATAGGCAGCTGTCTCGATCTCAATCATGCCCTGTGCTTTTAGTTTTTCAGGCCCTAAAGCAGTAATTGCTTCGTCTGTTGTTGGCCGAAGTCCTATTTTACGTAAAACGTCTTTCATTACAATTGAGCCAAGTGCGATGGCGTCGACACTTTTAAGAGAACCACCAAATGTTCCGACCGGCGTTCTTGAACCACTAACTATCACAACTTCCTTCATAATTTTGTTCTCCTTTGCATTGATGAGAGGGAGGCACTGCATGCTATGACAAATTATATACCAGATTCATTGGGGGGGTGAAACAATTGTTTTATAGATTGACCTAAACGTTAAGGTAAGGTATAATGAGTTACGGTTTTTTTTTTAAGGTGAACGTCGTTACTCTGTTGTCAGGCTGAATGTTTCTTGCGGAGAGGAGAAATTATGGATGTCATGTCATATAAATCAATCCCGGCCATACTCAAGGATAATGCAGTTAAATACAGCACAAAAACTGCCATTAGTTATAAAAAACGCGGCACGTTTATGTCTCTTACCTATGAGGAATTTTATGAACGGGTTCTTTTGCTTGCCAGAGGGCTCGGTAAAGCGGGAGTGAAACGAGGGGACAGGGTTGTAATTTTTTCCGAAAACCGCCTAGGATGGGCCATTTCCGATTTTGGTATTCAGTGCGCGGGTGGAATAACCGTCCCTATCTACGCGACCAATACAGCAAAGCAGGCTGCCTATATCATAAACCATTGTGGCGCAAAAATCGTTTTCACCTCAACCAAGGGGCAGTATGAAAAACTGCTCTCTGTCAGAGATGAAATTCCTGGAGTCGAGCTCATCATATCGTACGAGCGTTTTATGGGAGATCGTTCGTTTCCTGTCTATACGCAGTACCAGCTTTCCGCAATTTCAACACCACTCTCCCAAGAGGACAAAAACCAGATAGAACAACAGATTGAGGAGATCACTCACGACGACCTGATCACCGTAATTTATACCTCTGGAACAACAGGTGTTCCTAAAGGTGTGCTGCTGACTCAGTACAACATAATGATAAATGCCGAACATGGCCTCAATCAGCTTGGGATTCCGCAAAAAGACCAGACCGTTCTCAGCTTTCTCCCCTTGAGTCATGTTTTTGAACGAACAGCGGGATATTATGTAACACTCATTAACGGCAACCATATTGCTTTTGCCGAAGAGCCGGCAAAAGTGATGGAGAATATGGTGGAGATTCGACCAACCAACATGGTCAGCGTACCCCGGTTATTTGAGAAGATTTATTCGAGAATCCACGAAAACGTCCACCAGGCCAGCCCTTTTAAAAGAAAACTCTTTCATAAGGCGGTGGAAATTGGTCGCCAGTATGTGAATAAGAAATATGTAACCAAGGAAGCTCTCGGCTTACTCAAATTTCAGTATAAATTTTTTGATAAGCTTGTATTTAAAAAAATCCGTGATCGCTTTGGTGGCAGGCTCGAATACTTCCTCTGCGGCGGAGCACCCCTTGACAAGACTATCAACGAATTCATGTGGATTATTGGCATTCCCGTTTATAACGCTTACGGCCTGACCGAGACCAGCCCGGGCATTACACTCAGCAGTGCCGGTGAAGTCCGTTTTGATTCGGTTGGAAAAGTCTTCAAAGAAACCGAAATAAAACTTGAAAGTGATGGGGAACTTCTGGTCAGAGGGCCTCAGGTGATGAAGGGATATTACAAAAATGACAAGGCGACCAAAGAAACCATGGAGGATGGATGGTTCAGGACAGGAGATATTGCCCGGATAGATGAGGAGGGATTTGTTTATATTGTTGATCGAAAAAAGGAGATCATTGTTACTGCCGGTGGAAAAAATATTGCACCGCAGCCGATTGAAAATGAACTCAAACTGGATAAATACATCTCCGAGGCGATTGTGTTCGGAGATCGTAAGCCCTACCTGGTTGCATTGCTGACACCCAATATTGAACGGCTGATTGATCTGGCCCGCGAGGAGCATCTTGACTATATAGATAGTGAAGGGCTGGTGAGTCACACCAGGATAAAAGAAATCTACGCTCAGCGCATTGCAAATCTGAACAAAAAATTTCCACCCTATAAGACGATTAAGTACTTTGCAATTGTGCCATCGGAGTTTTCAATTGAAGGAGGGGAGCTCACGCCCACCTTGAAAATGAAGCGCAAGGTTATTTACGAAAAATACAAAGAAGTGGTTGATGATCTTTATCTCACCAATGGTGGTGGGGATATCGGCCAGCAGAAAAACAACAATGGAGAAGGGACATGAGGCAGATTAATCGTGTAGCCGTACTTGGTGCCGGCGTTATGGGGGCGACCATAGCGGCCCATCTGGCCAATGCGGGACTGGAAATTCTTTTGCTTGACATTGTGCCAAAAGAACTGGACAGCGAGGAAGAAAAGCGAGGGCTTACCCTGGATAGCCCTGCTGTACGCAACCGTTTTGCCAGTAATGGTTTGAAAGGGCTTATGCGGATGAAGCCTGCACCGTTTTACTTGAGTAAATACAGCGAACAGATAGAGGTTGGCAACCTTGAAGATGATCTTGGAAAGTTGAAGGAGTATGACTGGGTAATTGAGGTAGTTGTAGAGTATATGCCCATTAAACTTGAGCTCCTTAAAAAACTTGTCTCTCACCTTGCGCCGGGAACAATTGTCAGCACCAATACCAGCGGATTGTCGGTAAATGAGATGGCAAAGGTCCTCCCTGTCGAAGTGAGGAAGAATTTTTTAGCAACGCACTTTTTTAATCCACCCCGTTATATGCGTCTGATGGAGATTGTCGCCTGCAGGGATACGGATCCCGAAGTTATCCAGGGATTGTCTGATTTCATTGCAGGCCGGCTTGGAAAAGGGATTGTATATGCAAAGGATACAACCAACTTTATTGCCAATCGAATCGGCACATACGCTATTTTTAAAGCCATGCAGCATATGGTTGATCTGAAAATGACAGTGGAGGAAGTCGATGCGGTGGCGGGGCCGGCCACTGCACGTCCCAAGAGTGCCGCATTTCGTACGGCTGACCTGGTTGGATTGGACACGTTGGGGCACGTTGCTACCAACTCCTACGATCTTCTTCCTGATGATGAAGAAAGAGATGTCTTTAAGCTGCCTGGATTTTTAAAAAATATGTTGGAAAATGGTCAGCTGGGGAATAAGGCCAAACAGGGTTTTTATAAGAAAGAACTGGTCGACGGCAAGCGGGTCATATTGTATTTCGATTATAATCTGGGAGAGTATGTTCCTCTTAAAAAACCGAAATTCCCTTCAATACTTGCAGTCAAACAGGTTGATGACCCATCCCGGAAGGTGAAGATGGTCCTCTCCGGCACGGACAAGGGCGCTGACTTTGCCTGGAGGTCGATCCGCGATACCCTGATTTACGCTGTGAACCGGATTCCCGAGATCGCAGATGATGTTGTTAATATTGATAATGCCATGCGGTGGGGGTTTAACTGGGAAATTGGCCCCTTTGAAATATTTGATGCTATCGGCGTGCAAAACTTTGTCAAACGGGCAGAAAGAGATGGTGTTTCTGTTCCTGAGAGCATTAAAAAGATTGAGTGTTTTTATAGATTTAACGAAAATAGAGCAAAAGAATACTATGACCTGCAGCGAGGTGAGTATGTTCCGGTTCCAATAAAAGATGGGCAGATTCACTTAGAGATTCTTAAAAGGGGAGGCAATGTCGTCGAGAAAAATGCCAACTGTTCGATGATAGACCTTGGTGACGGTGTATTTGGGTTTGAGTTTCATTCGAAGATGAATGCTATCAGCGGCGATATTCTGGCGATGACCCATAAGGCCATCAAACGCGCGGAACAGGAAGGCGTGGGGCTTGTGATAGGTAATCGAGGCACCAACTTTTCAGTCGGGGCCAACCTTATGATGATTGCTGTGGCCCTTGCCGAAGGAGCATATGATGATATTAATATGGCCCTCCGTTCATTTCAAAAAGCCACTATGGCAGTCAAGTATGCAAAAGTTCCAGTGGTTGCTGCTCCTTTTGGTATGACCCTTGGCGGAGGGGCTGAGTTCTGCCTCCATTCTGATGCAATTAATGCCCATGCTGAGACCTATATGGGGCTGGTGGAGATCGGTGTCGGTCTTTTGCCGGCCGCTGGCGGGACCAAAGAGATGAGTATGCGCGCCATAGAATTGGCACAAAAATATAAGAGTGATGTGCAGCCGTTTATAGTTAAGAATTTTGAACAGATTGCAATGGCCAAAGTCTCTATGGGAGCCGCTGAACTGGCAGAAATGGGATATATGAGAAACGGCGATTCCATCACCATGGATATCGATCAGTTGCTGACTGACGCCAAACAGAAGGTTCTGGCGCTGGCTGTCAATTATCGTCCCAGACGTCGTGCTGAAAAGCTTGCGGCCCCGGGACGAAGCATTTCATCTGCTGTCAGGAGCCAGTTGTGGAACATGAAGATGGGTAATTTCATAACTGAATATGAGGCGGAAATGGGAACTATCATTGCTCAAGTTATGTGCGGGGGAGATGTGAATCCCGGTACTCTCATTACCGAGAACTATCTCCTGGAGCTTGAAAGAGAAAGCTTTCTCCGGCTTGTTGGAAATAAAAAAACTGCTGAGCGCATACAGCATATGCTGAAGAGAGGCAAGCCTTTGCGCAATTAAATGACTGCATATTGAACAGTTATCATCATGAAACAGCCAGCTGCAGGACAGGATGTTTCAGAAAATAGATGAACCAAAAAGCATAGCCTCTTGGGAGTGGTAATATGAAAAAAGCATATATTCTGGCGAGTTACAGAACACCAGGTTGCCGGGCAAATAAGGGAAAATTTAAAGATATGCGGCCGGATGATCTGGCAGCTATAGCTATTAAAGGATTGGTTGAGCGTACGGAGATAGATCCAGCAACCATAGAAGATGTATACTTGGGTTGCGCCTTCCCGGAAGCTGAACAGGGCATGAATGTGGGAAGAATTGCGGCCATGAAGGCCGGATTGCCGGTGGCGGTCCCCGGGCAGACGATAAACAGGTTCTGCTCCTCAGGTCTGCAGACTATTGCCATGGCGGCAGAACGTGTAATGTGCGGTTTTGCAGATTGTATAGTTGCAGGCGGTGTCGAGTCGATGTCCTGCGTACCTCTTGGCGGGCTGAAATACAGTGCCAATCCATCAATGATGGATGACTGGCCGGAAGCCTTTGCGTCTATGGGTGTAACCGCCGAACTGGTTGCCGAGCAATACGGTATCGATCGGGCGAAGATGGATGTATTTGCGAGTGCGAGTAATGTCAAAGCTGCCGCGGCGATTAAAGCCGGGAGATTTGACGACGAAATTATTCCCGTCGAGATTGAAAAGAACGTCCTGGTTCGTGGCAAACTTAAAAAAGAAAAAGAACTGGTCACGATAGATGACGGGGTCAGAGCCGGCACAACTCCGGAAGGGCTCGCCAGACTTCGATCCGCCTTTAAAGTCGGCGGTCCCGTAACTGCAGGGAATTCTTCTCAGATGACGGATGGCGCAGCTGTTGCCATGGTGGTTTCTGAGGACTATCTGGAAGAGATCGGCAAAAATCCTTTCGCCAGGTTTTTAGCCTTTACCGTAAAAGGTGTGGCTCCAGAGGTTATGGGGATTGGGCCTATTGCAGCCATCCCGGCGGTGTTAAAGCTTGCTGGTCTGAATCAGAAAGATATTGATCTGATCGAACTCAATGAAGCCTTTGCTGCTCAAGCTCTGGCAGTAATAAAAACCCTTGGTCTTAATGAGGATATAATCAACGTAAATGGTGGTGCGATTGCTCTGGGGCATCCGCTGGGATGTACGGGCGCCAAACTGACCACCAGCCTGCTGCATGAGATGGGACGACGCAGTCTCAGGTATGGTCTGGTTTCCATGTGCATTGGTGGTGGTATGGGCGCGGCCGGGTTGTTTGAAAAATTATAATATCAGTTTTCACAACTATTACAGGTGAATATCATGACCAAGAAATTATTAAAAGGCGGGGAATACCTGATTGTGGAGACCCCCTTTGAGGATGTCTTTACGCCCGAGGATTTTACCGATGAGCACAGGCAGATGGCTGAGACGACCGAACAGTTTGTTGAAAATGAGATTCTGCCTCACATTGAAGAAATTGATAAGCAGAAGTTTGAAATCGTAGTTGATGGGATGAAAAAAGCGGGTGAACTCGGGCTCCTGATGATGGACGCGTCGGAAGAGGATGGCGGACTGGAGCTTGATAAGGTGTCGAGTATGCTGGTCGGCGAGAAAATTGCCTGCAGCGGATCCTTCTCAGTTGCCTTTATTGCACATACGGGGATTGGTACCTTGCCTCTGATTTATTATGGTACTTCGCAGCAGAAAGAAAAGTACCTTGATAAACTTACCTCGGGAGAATGGTGCGCTGCTTACTGTCTTACTGAACCAGGGGCTGGGAGTGATGCATTAGGTGCCCAGTCAAGTGCCGTTCTTTCTGAAGATGGTAAACATTATATATTGAATGGTACCAAGCAGTTCATAAGCAACGGCGGCTTTGCTGAACTGTTTAC
>CAXMTO010000379.1:0-4451 GCA_964196355.1 uncultured Myxococcota bacterium | reverse complement strand
AGCCCTTCAACCTCACCGGCTTCCTCTCGGATTCCGGCGGTATCGATAAGTCTTACAGGCATGCCTTTAATGTCAACATACTCTTCGATAGAATCCCTGGTGGTTCCGGGGACAGATGTGACAAGAGCTCTCTCTTCCTGGAGTATGGTATTCAGCAGGCTTGATTTTCCTACATTGGGAAGTCCGGCGATAACAACGGTGATACCTTCACGATAAATTCGTCCCTGGTCGGCCTGTTGCAGGAGATACTGGATGGGACTATTGACCTCTTCTTCCACCTGGTTGATGAGGGTGTCATAGTCAATAATTTCAACGTCTTCATCGGGAAAATCGATGGCCACTTCTATAATTGCCCGCATACGGATCAGGCTATTCCTGATCGGCTCAATTCTCTTATAAAGAGCCCCTGAAAGCTGCTCCTGGGCAAGATCGACACCTTTCCTGGTTTTTGCTGCCAGAACATCAATTACCGCTTCAGCCTGTGTAAGATCGATACGGCCATTGAGAAAAGCCCGTTTGGTAAATTCTCCGGGTTCGGCCAGCCGGGCGCCCTGATCCATTATCAGCTCAAGGACATTCTGGAGAACAAGAAAGCTCCCATGACAATGGATTTCAACGACATCTTCACGGGTATATGTTTTCGGTGCTGCCATGAAAACAGCGAGCACTTCATCGAGAGTTTTTTCGTCAGCCGGCCTCTGAATATGACCGTAATATAGATGGTGGCTGGAAAAAGAACAGAAAAGATCTTTTGCAACAAAGACCTTTTTAAGGATAGAAAGAGACTCTGGCCCGCTTATTCGTATGATGCCGATACCGCCTGCACCCGGCGGAGTCGATATGGCACAGATGGTTTCTTCTGCGGAGAGCAGCTGTGGCACCTGTCAGGAATCCTCGTTCGTTTTTTTGGCCTGGGAATTTTTCCCCCTGCGCCCGCGGGACTGAGGTCGTTTGCGGCCGGTTTTATTTCCCTTTCCAGGTTTGAATATGAGGATCTTTTTAAATAAACCGTCCCCGACAGAGCGACTGCGAATCTCCTTATCCTCCTGAAGGGCCATATGAACGACTCTTCTTTCTGAAGGATTGAGAGCAGGAATAACCTGTGTCTTTCCATCTTCCTTGACCATCCCGGCCAGTTCAACTGCCCTGACCTTGAGCTCTTCCTGGCGTTTCTCCCTGAAATTGCCAACATCAACGCTCAATTTCAACCGTTCAGGCACCTTCTTGGTCACGATCTTGCGCATGAGATATTGCAGGCTGTCCAGAGTTTTCCCCTCAGGGCCCGTGAGCTGTTCTTCAAACTCCCCGCTCAACACACACTGTACCGTAAGTCCTTTAGCCTCGATGCTTACGGTGGACGGGAAGCCCATCAATTCGACTATGTTGAGCAGCTCATCTTTAAGAAGTGCAAGACTCTCTTCGCTTGCCACCTCAATCTTTTCTTCAACCTTTTCTTCAATCGGTTCTTCAGCCGGTTCTTCAGCCGGTTCTTCGACCTTGACTTCGATCTTGTCTTTGACCTTCGCAGGCTTTTCGTCCACTGCATCCTTTCGGTCATCTTCAACCGGTGGTGGTGGCTCAGGCCGCAGGGTCTCAACGCTAAAGATCTCTTCAATCGCCTCTTCAACGACAGCTTTTACCTGGGCCCGAATGTGCGCTTTTTTCCTGATCAACCCAAAGATGCCCATCGAACCTGTCTCGATAACCTCAATTTCCAGTTGTTCCTGGGGCACCTCTAAGGTTTCACACGCTGCTTTTATTGCATCAGTTACTTCTTTTCCGTAAAAATCTCTTTTATTTAAAGACATTGAGTTCCCTTCTTAGATAATATCAAGCCTTCACAGCCTTGGCCGGTGTTTTTTTATCACGGTTAATGATCACCTGCTGGAGAATAGACAACAGATTGTTAATAAACCAGTAGAGAACAAGACCTGAAGCGAAATTTAGAAACATGAATGTGAAAACTACCGGCAAAAACATCATAATCTTTGCCTGGGTCGGATCAGCGGTGGATGGCGACATTTTCTGCTGCAAGAACATGGACGCCCCCATAAGTAGCGTCAGTACAGGCAGACCGCCAACATAGGGAAGGTCAAGACCAATCCATAGTCTGTCGGGTGCCGACAGATCGCTGATCCAGAGCATAAACGGCGCATGTCTCAGCTCGATACTCTGCAGCAGTACTTTATAGAGTGCAAAAAAGACAGGGATCTGCAGCACCATAGGCAAACAGCCTCCAAGAGGATTGACCTTGTATGTTTTGTACATACTCATCACCTCCTGGTTCATCCTTGTCGGATCGCCCTTATATTTTTCTTTAATCTTTGCCATTTTCGGCTGCAGTTTCTGCATGTTTTTCATGGACTTCATACCCTTCTGGGTAATTGGCCAGAAAATCGCCTTAAACAGTACTGTAACCATAATTATTGCAATTCCGTAGTTATGAACAACAGAATAGAATTTATTCAAAAGCCAGAGCGTTGGCTTGGCGAGAAGATCGAACCAGCCGAAATTTACAGATTTGCCAAGATTGAATCCAATATCATCCATCATCGTTAGCTTCTTTGGACCATAATAGACATGGTATTTATACTCTTTTTCTGCTCCGGCCGGGAGTGTATCAAGACTGCCTGAAAGCTGCATTTTGGTAAGAGCCTCTGAACCCTGCATGGTGAAGGTATTTCCCGCTCCGTCAAGCGGCACTATTGCGCAAAGAAAATAGTTGCTGTCGTAGCCGGCCCACTCGATAGCACCCTGGACTGTTTTAGGCCCCTCTTCAAAATCATCGAATTTAATCTGCTCAAGGGTTTCATCGATAACAGTGGCAGGTCCGCTGAACAGGAACCGGTTCGCCGGACTTGCTACCCCTTCAAACGGTGTATTTATCTGTTGAAGCTGAGGGATACCCTGAAGGGCATTGCCGGAGTTGTTTTTCACCTTGATCGCCAGGTCAATCAAATAGCTGCTGTTATCAAAAGTGTACACCCGCTCAATAGATAAACCATTGGCCGTCTCTGCCAGCATCCGTAACTCACCCCCATTCCTCGTTGATGAGATTTCTATATGCTCTTTCTTGCTGTCATACAGGACACGGCTGCCAAGTGCACTTCCCCATGAGAAATCAAGAGGGAACCCCTGGCTGCCATCCGTCTTTACAAGCTGCATTCCCGGAGAATCCTTATCATTGGTCTCTCTGTTCTTTTTCAGATTGAAACTCGTAATGGCCCCGCCATCTTCAGAAACCACCAGCGAGTAGAGATCTGTATCAACAACCACCTTACGCGCTGCCCTGTCATATTTTTCTACTGCAGCAGGTGCTGCTGCGGGCTGCTGCGGCACCGCAGGAACCATTTGAGTCGGAGCGAGAGCCGCAGGCTGTTGAGTTGTTGCAACACCTGTTCCTGCGGGTTCATCCACTGCCGTAGGCTGATCAAAACCGACAAAGAAATACTGGTATCCAACAAGTATTACAAAGGAGATAACAATGGCCAAAAAAGCTCTATAAGTATCCATTCACTTTCCGTAAATTTACGCAACTACAAAAGAGTTGTGTGAGTAATTAAAAGGGGATCAGGCAGGATCATATCCGCCTCGGGAAAAAGGGTGACATCGTAGAATACGGCGGATGCCTAAAAATCCGCCTCGCACGACCCCATACTTTTCTATAACTTGAATAGTGTAGGTGGAACACGTGGGGTAAAAACGACAGCAGGGGGGAAAAAAGGGAGATATAAAATATTTATATCCCTTGAGGAGAGTCACAAAGAAACCCTTTACTAACCTCTGCATATGAGCTTCAAGTTTCATGAGGTTGAAATTCTCCGGGAAAAAGAGGCGATAGCGCTACAGATATCACTCGGGTTGGACAGTGAAAACCCTGGACGAACAGCAAAAACGATATCCATCGATTGCGGATACTGTTCCCGATGCAGGCGAAAGGACTCTCTGATAATACGCTTGATGCGGTTTCTTTTAACTGCGCCTCGAATTTTCCGGTGCACACTGATTCCGAGCCGACCGTGATCAGAAAAATTCGGACTGCATATCAATGTAAAACCAGCACCATGCAAACGCCTACCCTTGCTGTAAACTCTCTCAAACTCCCAGCCTTTTCTTAAAAGGGAGCTTTTACGCAAATGAAGTTTCACCAACGGTTCAGGCAGAAAGCCTCTTACGGCCTCTGGCTCTGCGAGCATTGAGAATCGCTCGTCCAGCCCGTGTTTTCATTCTGGCACGAAAACCGTGTGTGCGTTTGCGTTTGATATTACTGGGTTGAAAAGTGCGCTTGCTCATTGTTTAATATCCTTATTTATACAGTTATTAGAGGCTCACAAAACCCTTCAGCACCCCAGGGTGGGAAAGTGTGTTCCAGAGGGTGCATATACAAATTACAAAGAAACAACATTAAACATATATACCCCCTGGTGTCAATTATTATTGTTTCTGTTGGG
>CAXMTO010000378.1:0-5189 GCA_964196355.1 uncultured Myxococcota bacterium | reverse complement strand
AAGGAAGTCTTTTTCAACAATTTTACTGGTTGTTTTGTTCATAATGCCGAAGTTCAAAATTACTTCGAATCTCACTGCCGAAAACCTTGCGCTTCGCCAACAATTGGCCGTTATGAAAAGGACGAACAGGCGGCCGAAGATTCGAATGACTGATCGGCTCAATCGGGCGAGAGTGCACAGACCATGTCATCGTCTTGAACGAAGCTCACCTGACAAGAATGCTTTGTTCGTATTTCGAATATTATCATAACGACAGAACACATTTGAGCCTTGAAAAAGATTCGCCCGGCAGTTGGGCGATACAACCCAGACCTGCCGGAAAATGCAAGATTGTCGCGTTGCCTCGGGGCGGTGGGCTGCACCATCGATACGAGTGGAAAAAAGCAGCCTGAGAAAAAAATTGTTACGACATATTTGCCACGGATTAATTTTTACGAAGGGCAGGTGGTAGAATTTTTAACCATAAATCTCTTCGTATTTTTGCTCAATCGCTCGAATTTCTGAGGAGGTCAATTTTTCGAATTCCTTTTCTCGCGCCCGTTTTGAAAACTTACCTTTATTTTGAGTAAGGAAGCGGATGAGCAAATCAGCAAGATTGTCGGGCATATCAATATAGTTTTTGATGAATTCATTGAGAAGTTCATATTTTCTCAGATACTCAACTTCATCAGGAAGTGTTTTGTTGACCGTTTCCTGAACACATTCGAAAAAAAACTCAGCCTGATTAGTTGCATCAAAATAGCGATACAGATCGATAGTTTCGTTTAAAACTTCAATGTTATTTTTTTCAGTCGGGCGCCATTCAATTAAATCAAGCCGGGATTTCGAGAAATGCTCCAGTGTTTTGCGGTATTTCTCCATCCGCTCAAGAATGACAGCGGAAACTGGAAATATTAACCCTTTTGGAACAAAGCCTTTTTCAGCAAGAACATGATGGTACAAATAACGGTGAATCCGGCCATTTCCATCTTCAAGTGGGTGGATGAACAGAAAACCAAAGGCAAGTACTGTCGCCATTAAAACAGCATCAAAATCATCTCTGCAAAGAAGTTCATAAGTTTCTATAAGGCCTGATAGCAGAGTATTTAAATCTTCTGCGCGAGCAGAGATATGATCGGGCATAGGCATGCCTGTGGCGCGATCATGTTCTCCGACAAATCCGCCCTCTGTGCGCAGTCCAGGTTCAATGAAGCGGCTATCTGCAATAACAAGTGTTTGCAAACGCTGTAGCTCTGGAACGCTTAACTTGCGTTGTCCAGCCTCGCCAATAATTCTGCCCCATCTTTCGATCCGGCTATGTGGTGGGGTTTCTCCTTCAATGGTATATGAGGCTTTTGAGTCCTTTAGCAAAAGAAAGGCAGCGGCTCGGCCTAGAAGGTCTGGATGGGTCTGTCCGATATTTTTGACGGCTGTTTCTGAAAGCTTCTTGCCTATATATTGCTCAAGCGTTTCTGTTTTTCGGATTAAGGGGCAAAAATTGCGTGTTCCCGGCAGGTTGTTGCGAACGCGATGGCGTCGGGATGGACGCGATTTTCCTTCGTATTGTAACTTGCTATTGATGAGGGGGATGAAATTTCCTGTTGTTGCATCTTCAATATCAAGCTGTTCTTCACGTAGCCATTCCCACAAGAACCATAGTTTGCGGCTATATCTTCCGGTTGGCTCTGAGCGGATGATTGTTTCAATATCTCTGGCTTCAATCGTTTGGAAAATTGCATTGAGAATGGCAAGATCAATACCTTCATATTTCAGTGCGAAGGTTAAATGCCCATATAGCGTGTCATCTGGCTTATGGCGCGGCGTAAAAATATGCCAGCATGCCTGATCGTATTTTTTATGCTTTGTTCCTATGGCACAGAGGTAGTCCGGGATAGGTACCTTTAGATCATGCGCTTCAATCAGTGCGGAATAACCAGCTAGACATGAGCCCTCCTCCAGGGCGAGGGCGGGAAAGTTATGAAAAACAGTTCTGAACCATGAATTTTGATTATATATAGTCATTTTTGTGAATTACACTTTTGCAGTCAATTCATCATTCCATGAAAAACGTTTATTGTCCATGAAAAGCGATTGTAAATTGCAATATATGTGAAAAACGGTTATTTTTTTTTCAGAAGTCTTTCTACTTCCTCATCTCTTGTCTCTTTTCGGCTCTGGATATCTTTCAAAGCAAGCTTTATTTGTTGTTTTGTTTCTGGATTCGCAACAGCGAGTATAAAAAGCATAGGGTCAACAGATGTTCCATCAAGTTTTATTTCAAAGTGCAATTGAGGTTCCAGAGCATTTCCGGTTGGACCGTCAATTCCGGCAATTTTCTGGCCCTGGACGACGTGTTGCCCAGATTTTACAACACTGTTTTTGAGATGAACATAAACAGTTTCAACTCCCTTCCCGTGGTTGATTTTCACCCAATTCCCGGCCGACAATCCAACACCCGTTTTTACAACAGTCCCATTTGCAGCTGCAATTACATCAATTTTATCGCTATAAATGTCCAAACCTTTATGCTTTCGGGCTTTTTTCCCTAACCAATCGTCACGAAGAGAACCAAAGTGCGGGAGACCATCACGAACGAAATCTGTTGGAATATTGCCTATCGAATGTTTTATAATTTGGTTCACAGTGAAACCGTCAAGGGGTATAGAAAGGTTAATTCCACGAATCTTAGCAAATGGTAGATTTTGTACAATTTGCTTTACACATGATATCTCAATTGATTCTGTTGATTGAAAATGATGGCATTCCCATAGTGGGTTGGGCTTCAAAACCAATCTAAAAATCAGCGGCTCAAAACTAAACTGCGACCAACGAAGCTCCTGGAGGGCAAAATTGCCTTCGGTTGACTCCCTGTTTAGTATCGTAGATTTTAGAGACGGAAAATCAAAAATCATAAGGCCACCAAAGTTATCCGTCTCATGAACTACAGGTATAGTTCCGAGAATATGAAGGGTGATACACAAGTCTTTTTCGGTGGTTGAAAGAACTGTGATTTCAGTTAATTCGCTACACCTGACTGCTGTTATATTATAAGTCAAAAATAATAATAGAAAGAGACTTACTGATCTGGTCAAGTACGTCGTCATATTACTGATTGGAAAAATATAGCGGATTGGATAAGGTAAAAGATCGTTCCTGAAAATCGATATTACCTGGGACCACCTCAGACTCCAAAGTTATTTTTCCTGCTAGCTGTCCTCATTAGTGAGGATTATTCTGTACAAGGATGAATAGAGGATAAATAAATGAGTATATTTATAATAGGGCTCCTTCTCTTTTTGGGGATACATTCCATTTCAATTGCAAATGAGTCATGGCGAAATCACATGGTGAAGATAACCGGTGAAAGGGCCTGGAAAGGAATCTATTCACTTGTGGCAATTTTCAGCTTTATATTAGTAATTTGGGGATACGGTGTTACCCGTCATGACTCTGCGTTATTATATACTCCACCAATATGGTTGCACCATTTCTCATTATTACTGCTTCTACCTGTTTTCCCGCTTCTTATCGCGGCCTATTTCCCTGGGCGCATTAAATCTGTAATTAAGCATCCTATGCTTATGTCCACAAAGCTCTGGGCGCTCGCACACCTGTTATCAAATGGGTCACTTGTAGATGTTATTTTATTCGGATCGTTTTTTATTTGGGCTATTTGGGACCGCATATCTATGGCGCATCGTCAGCCACGACCAATCCCAGGGGCTCCAAATTCCAATTTTAATGATATAATTGCATGTGTTGTCGGAATTGGCCTGTATCTCACTTTTGTCTTATGGCTGCACGAGCTACTCATCGGTGTCCCGGCGTATTAAAAAGGAAAGATGTACATTTAATAAATAAGTATTGCTAGCATATCTCGAATAAATAAAGTTAGTTATTCGCCATGGGGATTTCCTGTCTATTGAATTGGATTAGCGTCTTACGACTGTATCAACATAGCGGTGGTTGTTCTTATGCAGGACTCTCAGTTGCCCCTGCTCAGAGCCTTATACAAAGGGCAGTCTGTTTCCTTCGGTTGACCTGAACGATATTTCCGGAGCAGTTCTTTGGACCGTTCTGCTAACATCCTGCGAACCTCACGGCGCCTCCCCTTTATTCTGGTGATATGCATCTGGTCATAGCCAGTTGTCTGGTGACGCATCCAGGCAATCACTGCCGCCTGTGCACGTTCAGAGATGGGAATGAGCTCGGTTCGTGCAACTGTTCCCGAACCAACTGGAGCGGCGTGTTCAGTGACTGCCCGGGCGAGTTTGCTCTCAATTTTTTTATACTCTGGGTGAAAATCGAGAAATTTCAGCGTCGCCTGATAGAAATCCCCAACATATTTGTTATGCTTTCGATCCTTGCGCTCATTATCCGCCACCTTGCGACGAGCATACTCGGGCGTTGCACGTTTAGCCTCCAACTCATCTCTTGCTTTCAGAATGTATTCTTCTTTTACCCAGATACCTTTGGAGATATTCCGTCTGCCCCTCTTCACCTGAACCTGCCAGCAGACTCCTCGCATTTTGACGTTACGGGTAAGAGGTCCATCACCGGCAGGCAAAAAGGCCCAGTTGGAAGGGGGTGTCAGCACATCCCTTTCTTCTGTTATTACAGTGCCGATCTTAAAACCCGGCATTACTATACGATCTTGTAATGGCATACCCCGAAACCTCCGCCACAGAGTTTTTTTAACTTCCTCCTGTAAATGCAGCCAAAAGACCTGCATAACACCAGATTTGACCTGCATAACACCAGATTTAACTTTAATGCCCTCCTCATTGAGGTCCCAACTTTATTCAAAACATTTTACCGTACCGTTACTGCAGCCCAAACATAGTATGCTCTTGACGTCTAAACCACAATATGTTTAAGTTTTTTCCTCGAACTCGTCAGTTTATTACGAAATGAGACTGGTGAGCGGCCCTGCGCACGGCATAAAAGAAAGGTACGAAATAATCAAGGCGGCTGTTGAGGAAATGGAAACCCAAAAGGGTTCCGTTGATAATTTTGTGGTTGCCGATGTGATTTCTACGCTCTATTTTTTAGAGCGACTGACAAAAAAATCCTTATTGCAACGGAGATGGGTAATTCTACGTAGTTGAGAGCAGTACCTGCATGGCTGAAGAGGACCCCGGACCCGCGAGACTACGAAAAATAAATCCCGTTCCACCGGCAATTCTATGAGGCGATAGTGACAAGGGATG
>CAXMTO010000377.1:0-4792 GCA_964196355.1 uncultured Myxococcota bacterium | reverse complement strand
GATTGTTCCAGACCATCGATAAAATATGCTCTTGAAAAACTATGAATGGTTTAAGCAAAAAGGCAGAGCCATTTCGGACCCTGCCCTTGATTTCTTGTGAGTCCAATTAAACCAGTTCCGAGGAGATTACGAGGAGAGGTAAGGTGTAGGTTTCAGGAACCGTTTACCTTATCTCTTAAAATGCCAGAGGAGTTGAAGGTTACAACTCGCCTGGCATCAAGTATCATATCCTCGCCAGTCTGAGGATTGCGCCCTTTTCTTGGTTTTTTGTCTTTCACGTTAAATTTTCCAAAACCACTTAATAAAAGATCGCTACCACTTATAAGAGTATTCTTGGAAATACGAAGAAAGGCCTCTACCGCTTCAAAAGCCTGAGCCTTTGATATATTTTCATTCTGCTCGTAAACCTGTCGAACAATCTCTGCCTTCGTCAGAGTCATATATCCCTCCTTGGTAGATTTTAAAGGTTAAATTACGGTATGTTATGATACAATTTTCCAACAATGTCAAATATATTCGCGAAAACCAGAGATTTACAGTTTTCGAAGAAGGCAACTCCCATCCTGAAAACCACCCCTGACAAACAATATTCATCATCAGTTTGACAGGGTACTGCACGATCCTGTCGTGGCATCAGGTAGCTTGCCCGACATGTTTTTTGAAGAGATCAGCGAACATAATCTGGAAGCATCAATAATTGAGAGTGCTTCATTTGCTGCTATTTTTTTTTGAGTTATTTTTACATTTTTCAATGTGCCAAAATGCTCCTTTTCTGACATTTTATTTTGGCATGATCACTTATAAACTGAACAGGAATAAGGTCACTACCTGGGGCAGCAAACCCACGTTCGGTACTTCAACATAGGCAAAAAGCCAAGTTGAAGTAGATTCAACCAGGCAACCTTAACGCCGTGAAAAGCGATAGCCGCATAGCAACGTGACGAAATTCACCACCCTGTACTGAAGCAATACGTCAAGGTTTTTTGGCATCGAAACAAGGCTATTCTTTATTGTAAACCACCTTGCCTTTGAAAACTGTCTTTTGCACTTCGGTCTTGTGAAGATCGGTCACTGGAATCTCAAGTAAATTGTGATTCAGTACAATCATATCAGCCCACTTTCCCGTCTCAATTGATCCGGTTTCTTTGTCAAGCTGTTGAGACCACGCAGTGTTGATCGTATAAGCCTCGATAGCTTCGGCAACCGTCAGGGCCTGCTCTGGGCTCATTTTCGGCACATCAGGC
Source organism: uncultured Myxococcota bacterium (assembly GCA_964196355.1). Taxonomy (GTDB): domain Bacteria; phylum Desulfobacterota; class Desulfobulbia; order Desulfobulbales; family Desulfocapsaceae; genus Desulfomarina. The sequence continues at coordinate 3,548 of CAXMTO010000377.1, read as the reverse complement.
TTGCCTGGGATGCCGCGTGTAACAGTGGCCTCCATACCCCACCATGGCCAGAGTACAGCGGCCGGCGCATCCGAATGGTTTACAAGACGCATGCCCGCATCCCACCTGTTGCGGTTGTCATACATGCGGGCCCATGTTTCAGGCTTGAGCACCGGCTTGATGTTGCCAACATTGTAACCGACCGGTGCGTTCAACGGCGGCCAGATAGTACAGCTGACATCGAGATCAACAAACCGCTGAAAGTCGTCAGGATGGATCAGGCTGCAGTGATCAATATGGTGATGATGGCTACCGCCTCGACCCACGGCTCTTTTTCATTGACCGTGTAAATTTTACCGTTTTCTTCACCCGATACCACCATTACATCATTGAGGATCTGATAAGATTCCGCCACTGTTGAGGCTGACCCGTCCTTATTGACAACTAATGTGGTAATCTTGCTGTTTGTCTGAAAAGTAGTAACCAGGGAATGATATTCAGGAAATGGCTGCTCCCCTTCAATACTGATTACCCTCCATGTCGTCCCAACCAAATCATTCCTGCTTGGTGGACGATAAGCTGTGTTTAGGTCACCCGTGATCTTGGCTTTCGCAATCTCGTTTCGTTCTTTCTCAAGAGCCATTTTCTCTGCATGACGGTCTTGATCTGTACCAATAGCATAACCTGCCAGACCACCGACTGCTGCTCCGGCAACAGCCCCTCCTATATCTCCAGATATAACACCGCCAGCCAGTGCTCCCAAACCAACTCTTCGTACCCGGTTCAAGCCCCATCACCGGAATAACGGCACGAGGAATGAAAGTAAAACCCTGGTCTTCAAAATCCACAGCGTATACTGGCTGAATTTGGAAACCATAGGATGTGTCTTCTTCAGTACCAGTATCAAAGCCAATGGTATTATCTGTCATGATAGCTTTAATACTCGCCGGCGGATTTTGTAACTTCTTAGTCATTTAGGCAGAGTCATCTGCTTCGGCCGAGCTCGACAAAAAAAGAACAACACTTACAAGAAAAGCTACTGAAATATGACTTGTTTTTGACATTTTCATCTCCAATATGTTCATTATAATCAGATGTTGTTGGGCGCACCGGTTGAGTTTGCCCAACGGTTGTCGGTTTATTACTATCTATGTGGATAACTGGCCCCACAGCAAAAAAGACTGGCGAATTTCATGGCTACCACTTGAGCCAGCATCTTGTCTTTTTCCTGTTTCGATTGGGTTATCAATGGTCAGCCTTTCTTTAAATCGATTTTCAAGTTCAAAATTAATATCAGTAAGAAGACAATTTGATGTTACGGTTAATTTGGCAGACATAGTTCAACTGAGTGCAATGACTTGAGGACAGACTGTGTTATAGTATGTATTAACATGGATCCCCCCTGTATTTTACTCTCTTTTTCAAACACTCTGATACACAGAATACTCTCTAAACTATTTTTTATGCATGAGATTACCATGAATCCCGTCCCTTTGTATCGATGGCTTATTTTGGGTCTTTTTACCATTTTTGCATCCGGGTGCCAACCCAAGGTGTACCTGATGCCCTCTCCGGTAAGTGCAATTGCTGGGGGAGACATCTTCCACCTCACCCCTGAAAGTCATGACGAGAATCTCATCGGGACACTCTATGCAACCAACCGGCTTCCCATGGATGGATCTAACAGGGATGGCCACTACACTATTTTTCCATCAAACACCCTGCGCCTTGGATATACCATTTTCCGTATAGGTGAGGAGGAGATGAGTTGGGAAGAAATCCATCGATTATCACTACTTCCTGAGCGCAAGGACGAGCTTCTACTCAAGCAGGAGTTCACAAGAGAAGTCACCTCATATAAACTTAAAGATCTCAAAGAAAAGACCGCCGGGGCAGAAGGTTTTTTTGATCAGGTTAACCAGTTGCTTAGAGAGAATTTTGACAAGGATATCCTCGTATATGTCCATGGAGCCAACTCAAATTTTTACCGAGCAACAGCGCAAGGAGCACAACTGCACTACTTTACAGGCCAAAATTCACTGACACTCACTTTTTCATGGCCCTCTGCTGAAAGTCTGCTCAAGTACAAGACAGATGTGCGACACGCTCAACAAACAATACCTGCCTTCACAAAACTCCTAGAACTCCTTGCTGAAAACACTATCGCACAACATATCAATATACTCGCCTATAGCGCTGGTGCTCAGATAGTCGCCCCCGGTTTAGCTGCATTATCTTACGAGTTTCCTGAGTTATCTCAGGCTGCGCTGAAAAAGAAACTCCGAATAGGTGAAGTCTATTTTGCTGCACCAGATTCAGCTTACAAAGATTTTATTGGGCAGTATCTTCAATTTAGTGACATTGTCGAACGTGTGACAATAAATATGAATAGGGAAGACATGGTATTACTTCTCTCAACCTTTCAAAATAACGAGTCACGGCTAGGTCGACCGGATTTTGCTGAGCTTAACACTGAAGAAGATAATCTTGCCATAGCCCTGACACAGACAAGAGCTCTCAACATACTAGATCTGGGTGAGTCAAAACCGCTACAAATTGGCCGTGTTCATGACTCCTGGTATGGTCACCCCTGGGTCAGCAGTGATTTACTTTTACTGCTGCTCTATAATGCTGCCCCTCTTGAGCGTGGATTGATTGAACACTGGGACGAGTATGGTTCAAAAACGTACAGGTTCCCCGAAGATTATAAACAAACACTTCAAGAAATTCTAGGTGCTCATAAAGATGCGCTATCAAGGCAATATGAAGCTGTTATTGAATAACAGTGAAAGTGGCTGGTGCCCCCGATAGAGACCATAAAAGACAATTATCAGTGTGTAAGTTTTAATAGAATTACACCTGATATTATGAGCACAACTGCAAATATCCGTAAAAAACTCGTCGGATCAGCATAGAGAAAAATCACTACTAAAAAAGTACCAGCAGCACCTATACCTTTCCACACGGCATAGGCGCTTCCCATGGGGATACTACGCTGAGCAAGAAACAGGAAATAACCACTGATAGCCATACAATTACCAGCGAATATGGCACCGGCGACAGTTTTTCTGGGCAACTGGGCCATTTTCAACCGGACAGGCCAGCCAAGCTCACCCATTTAAGTAAAACCGTAATTTTAGACTATTCCTAAGCACCCGCAGAAAACCCTTCACACAATTATTCAGAAAAATAATTTCAAACCTGTGTCGATGCCGCTTAACCCTCTCTGCACATCTCTTCACCGAGTGTGTGCCTATACCTCTACTTGATATACCAGGAATAAGGTAAAATTAGAGTATCTTCCTTTTTTGTTGTGATTTGATCTGGCAACCTAAGGCCGTTTATGTTCTTCGGAAATGTTCTGGAAGCAGTGCACCATTTATTAAAACTTTTCAGGAACAACAGTGTAGTCGTATTCTATAGGTGTGTATTTGTTCTTTTTCGACTTTTTGATTTTGGGTTTCTTGAAAGGTATCCTTTCATAAGGGATTTGACTGAGCAGGTGAGAGATGCAGTTGAGTCGAGCACTCTTTTTGTTGTCTGAGTTGACGACAAACCAGGGGGCATGT
>CAXMTO010000376.1:0-3728 GCA_964196355.1 uncultured Myxococcota bacterium | reverse complement strand
ACCTTCCCTTGTCCTTGTCGCTTGACATTCTTACTGAATCACTCCTCAACCAGTCTGGTCCACATTGTTAAAAACGGCTCCTATCTTGACACAGTGCCACGATGTAGTACCATTTTTAAGGAGGCTGGTCGTGATAGTATGGTGGTTTGCCGCTCCCTCCCATTTCTATTACCTTCGATAAGGAGACTCGTAATGAAACTGACCAAGAACCCCGTATTTCGTTATTTAATCTCGGCAATTCAACTTTCTCCTGATCCGGATGAAGTTTATCAAGAATGTGTTGATATGCATTTACCTCAGAGAATTGGAACGAGTGATGAGGTAGCGGAATTGATATTAATTTTGGCTAGTGATAATGCGAGTTTTATTACCGGACAGGCAATTAGAATTGACGGCGGATTGGGAATTAGTATTTCAGGAAGTAAACGAGATTAATCAAATTTGATACAAGGAAAATTATGTCGGAATTATTGAAGAACAAAGTTTCTGTAATAACCGGAGGCGGTTCTGGTATTGGTAAAAGCATTGCTAACATTTTTGCTGCAAACAAATCCAAAGTTTATGTATTTGATATTAACGAGGAGCAAGGTGCAAGCGCCTGTAATGAAATTGTTAATTCAGGAGGCACAGCAGAATTTATTGACTGTAACATTGCTGATCCGGTAAGTGTAAAAAATTCTGTCGATCAAGTATTAAATAACGAAGACAGAATAGATATACTTGTTAACAATGCCGGCATTTCGCATGTCGGAAATATTGAGCAGACTTCATCTGAGGATATGGATAAACTCTTCAATGTGAATGTTAAGGGAATGTTTCACGTTACAAAAGAAATTATTCCCACAATGGTAAAAAGCGGCGGCGGTGTAATTTTAAATTTAGCATCTATTGTTGCTAAAGTGGGAATAGCCGAACGCTTTGCTTATACGATGACAAAGGGAGCCGTTCTTTCAATGACATTGTCAATCGCAAAAGACTACATTGATAAAAATATTCTTTGCAATTGTATTTGTCCGGCTCGTGTTCACACACCCTTTGTGGATGATTACCTAGCGAAAAATTATGCAGGCCGAGAAAAAGAAGTTTTCGAAAATCTATCAAAGTTTCAACCGATTGGACGAATGGGTAAGCCTGATGAGATAGCAAAATTTGCACTATTTCTTTGTTCGGATGATTCATCATTTATAACCGGAGCCACTTATGATATTGACGGCGGTGTAATGAATTTAAGATAACAAGGAGCAGTAAATGGAGCATTTAAGATCATTGATGGTTCCAGAGCATCAGCAAGAGAGATTCTGGAATTATCTCGTACAGGAAACAAGTTAAAACGTGTTAGGTTTTCTGCCTTCAAAGAACCAGAGACTCACAGGAACTATCTTAGCCCCCAGGCATCGTTTCACGGCAAGGCTTGCCAAGAGACATCTTTCCCTGGTGAGGGACTAGTTGAGTTATCAATTACTACGCAGCTAGACCTGTCATTCGTTGGCTTTTGTGCATCTCGGTATGAATTATAAATCCTCATCAATTTTTTGAGTAAAAAATTGATGTCGAAACTCTTCGTGATTGAACCTATTTCCTTCAAAGAAAGATCCAAACAGGGCGGGGCTTAAACTATGATATGCTTGGAAAATTATAGTCCGCATCTTTAAATCGACTCCTGTAAATCCCATTTCAGCAAAAAGTGATTTGATGTACTCATAGCGCTCTCGGTCAACTCTTTCAACCTGCTCGGCTACCAGCGGTTCATCAAGCGCCCATGCTCTCATTACAACATCATATTTGGGGAGATCATCATCTTTGATCTTTTGTATCAGCACCAATAATCTTTCCTGCGCACTTCCTTTACTCAGTCTAAGACTTGCTAGAGCTGTGGAGGTTAAGGTTTCAGCCCAGTATACAGCAATACTCTTATTAAAGTCTCTCCTGTCTGGGAAATGGGAATAAAAGCTCCCTCTAGTGACCCCAAGTTTTTCGGCAAGATATTCAATTTGAATTTTCGCCCTTCCCTCTTGTGCAAGTATTTCAAGGGCTAGAGCAAGCCAGCTGTCTCTGTTGAGTCGAGAATTTGACGATTTCATACATTACTGTATTGACATATTAGGATAGGAGACCATATTCTATCTAAGATTAATTTTAAAGATAATCCAATCCGTACTAGTGACAATTAAAATCACTTACAACGTAAGGATTTATATCATTTATCATAATATGGGCAGACAAAGATGTCCTTCGTATATGACATGATGATATAAAATTAATACTAAAATATGTATTAGATAGGGGTAGGTTATGAAATTGAATTATAAAGTTATTATTATCGGTGCTGTTTTGATAACCGGATTTGTTACGGTCTATCAAAAAGGGTTGATCGACGGCCAAACGGGAAACGAATTGGGGGTAGTTGCAACTGCCGAAGCGAAAACGCAGGATAGCGTAGCACCTAACCAATGGTCACCTACCAAACCCTATCCAAAGCAGAATGTCTATTACCCTGGAACAGAAGAGCTTAAACCTGATGAGATGCGGGTCATTGCCCTCGGCACAGGTATGCCAATGCCACGGCTCAAGCAGGCTGCTGCTTGTTTCTTGATCGAATTGGGCAACGGTGACAAGTTCATCTTCGATATGGGTAACGGATCTTTTGAGCGGCTCCATGCTCTCGGTATTTCACTGGACTATCTGGACAAGGTCTTCATCACGCACCCACATATGGATCACATGGCTGATCTGGGGACGTTCTACATGACCGGTCCCCAAAACAACCGTTCAGTGCCCCTGCGGGTCTGGGGTCCGGGAGGAGGAGGCATGCGGCCAGAGTGGGGCATGAAGGCCTCGATGGACCACATGGAGAAGACGTGGGCTTGGATGTTAGGTACGTTGGCCGGTACCATCGACACCACAGCGTTTAAACTCGAGGTTACAGAGTTCGACTGGACTGTGGTCAACAATGTCATATACGAGGAAAATGGCGTGGTCATCAAGAGTATCCCTGCGATTCATTTCGAAGGGACAGTCAGCTTCATCCTGGAGTGGAACGGTCTCAGACTTGCGTTCTCAGGCGATACGCTCCCAAACAAGTGGTGGATAGAACATACTCAGGGTGTTGACCTCGCAATCCACGAGTGTTTCTTTACGCCCGATTTGGCAATGTCAAAATGGAGTTTCTCAGCTCAAGAGGCCTTGAACGCGGTGACGACAATTCATGCAAATCCCTCTTATTTCGCAAAGGTAATGGCCATGGCGAAACCTAAGCACGCTGTTGCCTACCACTTCCAGAACGACTTCGATACACTGCCGATCATCAAGGAGGCAGTCGAGCAGATTTACGACGGCCCTGTGGACTATGCACAGGACTTTATGGTGTGGAACGTCACGAAGGAGGGCACTCGCACACGGATGGCTGTGATGAATCCGGAAGCCTATCCGCCGCCACCGCTTAAGGAGAAAAAAGTGGAGGAAGGCGGTGATCGTTATCAGACACCTGACTCGGTATTGGCGGGATGGCCAGAAGAGATGCAGGCGGTGGCAGAGCAGATTTACACTGAATTCAATAAAAAGCACGAGACCGACTATAAATTTCAGCTGAAGAAATAAATGTCTGAGAGAAGAAGAATCAGGTGTAATTGTTTGTGATAAATTCTTCTAAAGTTGAGTCTATCTGCGACAGGGCCGATTTTGTACTAAACAGGAATTTCAAAAGTCACCTAACGGGAAGTGATTCAGCC